>JAYTNH010000300.1:0-3563 GCA_043748395.1 Ilumatobacteraceae bacterium
TCGAACGGACCCGCCGAGTACGTCATCGATCGGGCAGGCTGGCCGGCCACCGTCGACTCGACGATCGGCCCGGCCGTGATGCCGGGACGCGTCGCCAACCAGGCCAGCAGATCGACCGGTGCGGGCTCGGTGACAGACTCCATGTACGACTGGTCAGCCAGCAACTCGAAGGAGATGGTCGGCACAGTGAATGCAAGCGTATTGTCGACTTCGATGACGCTGAACAGCGGTTCAGTGCCGGCGGCGTCGGCATGAACCCCGAGGAAGCCTTCCTCGGCCAGCGTGTACAGACCGTCGACCGGGAGATCGAACGTGACTGGCACGATCGGGCCGACGACCTTGTCGGTGCGATAGGTGCCTGCTGCGAGCGGGGTCTCGTTCCGCGGCGTCGCCGGCTCGGACGATCCGACTGCCGGCGTGTCGACCGGCGCCGAGGCCACCGTCGGAGTGGTACCGGCAGACGTCGCGATCGTCGACGTGACCGCAGCGCCCTGCAGATCGAGAGTGGCAGCGGGTGCCGAGGTGCCAGAGCCCGCGCACGAACAGAGCGTGATGAGACCCGTCAGGATGGTGGCGTGCAAGGTGTTCATCCACCCATCCTGCATGATCGCGACGATTGCGTCTGTCGGCCACCAGACACAACGCGCCGTCTGCGGAATAGCATCGGTCGATGCACCAGGGCCTGTTCGATCGGATGACCGAGGAGGATCGCCGCTTCGTCATCAGCAGGGCTCGGCGCCACAGGTACAGACGATCCGAGGTCATCCTCCACGAGGGGGATCCGGGCACCACCATCCACCACATCGCATCTGGCCTGGTCGCGATCCGCACCACGACCCCGATGGGGGACACCGCCACGCTCACCGCACTGGTCCGTGGCGAGGCATTCGGGGAAGGCGCGCTGTTCGACGCCGGACACCGACGAACCGCCTCGGTTGTCGCGCTCGCACCCACCGAGACCCTGGCGTTCACCCGCAACGACCTCATCGGACGGACACTCGCCTCGGCGGCGCTCGAGTCGTACATGATGGAGGTGATGGCGGCGACGATACGGCGGCTGTCCGAGCATCTCCATGAAGCGCTCTACTTGCCGGCCGACCAGCGCGTACGCCGTCGTTTGGCCGCGCTGTCCGCCAAGGTCTCACAAGACGGTGTTTGCGCCGAAGTCCCCGTCACTCAGGACGATCTCGCTACCATGGCGGGAACGACGCGCAGCACGGCGAACGTCGTCCTGCGCGATCTGGAACAGGCTGGAGTCGTCACCCGTCGCCGCGGCAGGGTGATCGTGCACGACGTCGCGGGAATCGAAGGCCTCGACCGCCTCCACCGCTGAGCGGGGGACCGTACTGAATAGCAGTGACTCCGCCCGGACGCCGACGGAGTCGGGCGACAGCTACAGCGTGTTGGTGATGGCCCCGGTCTCGGCGCCCTGCACCAGTTTGGCGTACTTACCGAGCACGCCACTGGTGTAGCGCGGCGGGATTGGGGCCCACGACGCCTTGCGCTTGGCCAACTCGCCGTCGTCGACGAGTAGGTCGAGCGAGTGGGCGCGCACGTCGATGCTGATCTGGTCGCCATCGTGCACGTAGGCGATGGGACCACCATCAGTGGCCTCGGGCGCTACGTGGCCGATGCAGAAACCCCACGTACCGCCACTGAAGCGGCCGTCGGTGATGAGCGCGCAATCGGCGCCACGGCCGGCACCCTTGAGCGCCCCGGTGATGGCAAGCATCTCACGCATGCCTGGCCCACCCTTGGGGCCCTCGTAGCGGATGACCAGCACGGTGCCGGGCTGGATGTCGCCAGCGAGGATGGCATCCATCGCGCCGTCTTCGCCGTCGAACACGCGGGCAGGGCCAACGAACTTCATCTGCGCCTCACTGAGGCCGGCCACTTTCACCACCGAACCCTTCGGCGCGAGCGATCCGGTGAGGATGATGATGCCCCCTTCGGCGTGCAGCGGCGCATCGAGCGGATGCACCACCACTCCGTCGGGTGCCGGCGGGTTGATGTCGGCGAGGTTCTCGGCCATGGTTTTTCCGGTCACGGTGAGCACGTCGCCGTGCAGCAGTCCTGCGTCGAGCAGGTGCTTCATCACCATCGGCACGCCACCCACGCGATGCAGGTCGCTCATGTGGAACTTGCCACCGGGCTTCATATCGGCGATGTGCGGCACGGTCGCGGCGATGCGGTTGAAGTCTTCGAGGTGCAGTTCGACGCCGGCTTCGTTGGCCAACGCCAGCAGGTGCAACACGGCGTTGGTGCTACCACCCAGCGCCGACGTGATGGCGATGGCGTTCTCGAAGGCCGGCTTGGTCATGATCTGGCGGCTGGTGATGCCCAGGCGCAGCAGATTCACCACGGCTTCGCCAGCGCGACGGGCGTCGTCTTCGCGCTGGGGGTCGATGGCCGGCGGTGACGCGGTGCCTGGCAGCGACATGCCGATGGCCTCGGCGATCGAGCTCAGGGTGTTGGCGGTGAACATACCGCCGCACGCACCCTCACCTGGGCAGGCGTGGCGTTCGATCTCGAACAGTTCGTCTTCGGTGATGGTGCCAGCCGCACATGCGCCGACTGCTTCGAACACGCTGGTGATGTCGAGCGTCGTGCCGTCGAGTTGGCCGGGCATGGTGGAACCGTTGTAGACGAACACACTGGCCAGATCGAGCCGCGCCGCCGCCATGAGCATGCCGGGGATGCTCTTGTCGCAGCCGGCCAGGCCAACGAAGCCGTCGAGCCGTTCTGCATGCATGACGCACTCGACCGAGTCGGTGATGACCTCGCGGCTCACCAGCGAGGCGCGCATGCCCTCGTGGCCCATGCTGATGCCATCGCTCACCGTGATGGTGCCGAACTCCATCGGGAAGCCGCCGGCGGCGCGCACGCCTTCCTTCGCTGCTGCTGCCAGCTTGCGTAACGTCATGTTGCACGGCGTCACTTCATTCCACGCCGAAGCGAGCGCCACCTGTGGCTTGACCCAATCGTCGTCGGTCATTCCGACCGCGCGCAGCATGGCGCGAGCAGGTGCTTTACGAAAGCCGTCGGTGACGTCGCGGCTACGAGGTTTCACATCAACAGGTGTGCCTGAGTTCTGGTCGGACATAGCCCCTACGATACCGCGCGACCGCCCGCGCTCAGGTGGCCGGCAATGGCTCGCGAAGAGGCACCAGCGCAGCGATGGGCACGGTATGACCCGGTCGCACGAGGTGTAGCAGCAGTGCAATCACACCGAGCGCCACACCCGAACCGACGGTGACCGCCCGCAACGTGGCGGCGTCGGCGATTGCGCCTTGCACCAACAGGCCGAGCGGGTACGTCGAGCCGAGCAGGAAGTTGTTCACCACCATGGCTCTTCCGCGCACCTCGGACGTGGCCGACTGCTGCGTGATGCTGGTGAAACTCGACAACGCCGCCATGTAGCACCCACCCGCGAGGATGAGCGCTACGCCGGCGAACCAGATCGACGGCGACAACCCGTACAACACGAGCGCTGGCACCAGCAGCAACACAGCGCCGGCCATCACATTGCGCACGCCGAATCGCGCCGACAACGCACCCATCGA
>JAYTNH010000301.1:0-2594 GCA_043748395.1 Ilumatobacteraceae bacterium
TCGCTTCGCGCGCCGCACGATTGAGTTCCCCCAGAAGTGATGGTGGTTCTGCACGAAGTCGATGCCACAGACGCCGAGACGATGGGCGGCGGCCAGCGCGACTGCAGCATCGCGTTGTTGGGTGCCGATGACGGCGCGGGCACCGAATTCGCGTCCTATGGCGGCCACGGCGCGGGAGGCTGCGGATCCTCGACGATGGGCGAGGGCCGTCACCAAGCGCGTCGACATGCCGTCGCGCTGAAGCGAGGGAATGATGGATGGTGCGGCATTTCCAAGGGCGTCGGTGGGCAATGGTCCGTGGGCCACTACGACACGGTGCCCTGCAGCGACGAGCGCTCGCCCGTAGCGGTGGACCATCCGCTCCGCTCCGGTGTCGCTCGGCACAGCGACGGTGATCACGACGCTGGTCATGCTCGAGTTTGGATTGCCTGCGTGCGACCCTCGTGGCTCATGCTCCGGAGTATGGCAGAGGCGGTCGAAGCCCGTGAGATCGCGCCCGTTGCTCCACTATGATCAGCCGCTTGCGAATGTGGGATCGACGGAGCGTCGCAGATCGAGCGGAACCCGTTCTCGATGTTCGAGCCGGCGTGCGGGCCGGCACCGTTCGGTTGGGTTCGATGGGCTTCACCTTCTTGGCGACGGTGCTGCTCGCACGACGATTCAGCACTGCCGAGTTCGGGGTGTATGCGCTCGCCATGGTGGCGCTGTTCATTGGGGGCCTTGTCGGCTCGGCGGGCATCGGCCGAGTTGGCTTGCGCACGGTGACGCCGCTCCTTCTTGCAAACGAGCTCGACACGGCGCGCTCGGTGACGCGCAGCGCCGTGCCCGTTTTCGCAGTGAGCGCCCCAATCGGAGGTCTGGTGGCCTTTGTGCTGTGCATGTTGTCGACCCCGCGAGCATTCCTACCCCTCGGGAGCTGTGCGGTCGTCGGTATCGCCAGTTGCGGGGCGGCAGTGATGTTTGCGACGTCCGATCTGCTTCGGGTGTGGGAACGGTCGTTCTTGGCCGATGTGACGGACGGACTGAATGGGCTCGTCACCTCGCTGCTGTTTGCCGTGTTCCTGATCGCCTTCCAGTCGGACGAGCTCACGACCGTGCTGGCGCAACAGATGGTGGCGATGGTGCTTCCCGCGCTCCCTGCGGTGTGGTGGCTGGCCAGCCATCGGGGCGCACTCCCTGGCATGTCGGTACGCGTATGGGTGCGCGGCGGAATGGTGTATGTGTGGACGAGCTTGGCATCGATCGTCAACGCGATGGCCGATGTGTGGGTCGCCAGTTGGGCGCTCGGCGTGGCCGACGTGGGCCGCTACGCGGGAGCCGCACGGTTGGCTGTGCTCACCACATTGCCCCAAGCCGCCGCCCAGATGGCCTTTGTGCGCGACATCATTCGTTTGATCCATGAAAACAGGCTGGCCGACCTCCAATCTCGGTTGCGTCGCGCGTCCACCCTGGTGGTGTTCGTTGCTTCGCCGACCATTGTCGCGGTGGTGGCGCCTCACTTCGTGCTCTCGACGGTGCTCGGCGCCGACTACGGGCCCGGGGCTCCGGTGCTGGCACTGCTGGCGGGTGCATACCTGGGCACGGTCGCCTTGGGATTGAGCGGGTTGGTGATCTCGATGTCTGGCAACGAGCCGGTGAACCTGCTGGCGTCAGGCGTCGCGAGCCTGGTCACCCTCGGGGGTGGTTACATCGGTGCCCGGTTGTTCGGACTAGCGGGGCTGGCAGTCGTGTCGGCGTCGGCTTCGCTCACATCGGCCGCCGTGCGCTGGTACATCGTTCGCAAGCGGGTCGGTGTCTGGACCCACCCACACCTCCTGCCGCCCTATTGATCTGAGGCCGCGACCCAGTCGGTGAACTCGACGCGAAAGCGCGCGGGAGAAAAACGTTCTGCACTCGATCTGCAAGCCTGTGTGCTGGGCGGATCGTGCAGCACGGCTGCCAGAGCATCGGCGAAGTCGTCGACCTGTTGCGTTGGCGACAGTCGACCCGAGACGCCGTCGATGACCGTGTCGCGGGTTCCTCCTCGAGCGAAGCCGACCACGGGTGTGCCACATGCCTGGGCCTCGACCGGCACGATGCCGAAGTCCTCGAACGCACCGAACACGAGGGCCTGGGCGCCTCGGTACAGCTCGCGCAGTCGGTGGTTGGTCGGATTGATCACGAACTCGACTCCGCCAGGGTGGACGTCGTCGGCAAGGTTGCGGAGGCGAGCTTCGTCAGGGCCACTGCCGGCGATCACGAGTGGTACACCGAGCCGCGACGCGGCGTGGATGGCCAGGTCGTGGCGTTTGTACGGCACGAGTCGTGATGCGCTGAGGACATGGCGCCGGGGGCAGCTCTCGTCGACCGTGAAGTAATCGGTATCGCACGGCGGGAAGATGATGCGCGACGTTCGGCCGTAAAACTCGGCAATGCGCTCCTGAGTGACCGTAGAGATTGCCGCGAAGCTGTCGACGTGGCGCGTGTAGCGACGGTCGAGAGACTTGAACGGGCGCAGCAGGGGCAGGGGTGTTCGGAGCCGGCCCGTGCGGTCATCGATGTCGGACGTCCATACGTAGCGCATGGGCGTATAGGTGTACGAGAGGTGACGGGCG
>JAYTNH010000302.1:0-2282 GCA_043748395.1 Ilumatobacteraceae bacterium
CGAGGGACGACTTGGCATCAACCTCTCGGTGATGGCGACCCGCAAGAAGACTGACCCGCTCGGCGACAAGGTGCTGGGCGAGCGCGCGGCGGTGAAAGAGGCCCTCGACGCCCTCGGTGGAGTGGGTACCTGGAACGGAACGGTCGACGGTGGCAAGCCGGGCAAGTGGGGCGCCTACCACGGCAACGGCGAGAACAACCTGCCGCCCGGCGGCTACAAGGAGTACTACGTGAGGCCAGCAGCCGGCGACGCCCCACCCGGAAGCCGTCGCATCGTCACCCACAACACAACCGGTGCCATCTACTACTCGTGGACCCACTACGGCAAGAACGGCAACCCCCCATTCGTGTTGCTCCTGCCATGACCAACGACACCACCAACGCCGAGTTCAACTCCGGGTTCAACACCACGCTCGATCGAGTCACCTGCGTCCACACCGACAGTGCCTCGACGCTCGACGAGGCGCTCAATGCTGCCGAGTACGACATCGTCACGCTCCGCGGCGAATCCATCGGCGACACCGCCTCGCTGTTCGGCCAGATCGGCCGCGACCTCCCCGGCGACACCGACCCGCCAACGCACAACTGGGACGCCCTCGCCGACTGGATCTGGCAGTTCATGGCAGCGCGCGGGTCGAATCGCATTGCGCTGGTGTGGCGCGATGCGCACGTGCTGTTGAACTCATCGCTTCCGGCCCTGTTCAAGACCGTGCAGATCGTCAGCGACGTGTCGCGAGAGGCCGAGGCAGGCGAGGGCGGCTTTCCCTTCCCTGTTCGCATTGTGCTGTGCCTGGTCGGCGACGGCGACGGTTTCCCCCCGTTCACCGGGTGAACCTACAATTCGCTCGTGGCATCACTGCAACAGGCCGGTCGCGACACTGACGAAGTCATCAACGACCTCGCCGCCAAGCGCGACGGCGACGTGCGATGGAGCGAGGGCCGAACCTTCGGACTCGTGTACGACGGTGGGCCAGGTGTCAGAGAGGTCGCCGAGCGCGCAGCCGTGCTGTACCTCCACGAAAACGCGCTGAACACCCAGGCGTTCCCCTCGCTCGGTGAAATCCAGGCCGAGGTGGTGGGCTGGACTGCAGGGCTGCTGCACGGCCCCGACACGGCTGCGGGCTTTCTCACCAGCGGCGGCACCGAGTCGATTCTGTGTGCGGTAAAGGCTGCCCGCGAACGAGGTCGAGCCGAACGTGGCATCACCGCCCCCGAAATGATCGTCGCCGAGAGCGCGCACGCCGCGTTCCACAAGGGCGCCCACTTGTTCGGCCTGAAGGTGCACAAGGTGCGCGTGAACGACGACTGGACTGCCGATGTCGATGCCATGGCCGCTTTGGTCAACGACAACACGGTGCTCATGGTCGGCTCGGCACCGCAGTATCCACAGGGAGTGATCGACGACATTCCAGCAATCGCTGCGGCCGCCGCAGCCGCAGGAATCAACTGCCATGTCGACGCATGCATGGGAGGCTTCGTGCTGCCCTTCGTCGAGATGCTCGGCCGCGATGTCGCCCCGTGGGACTTCCGGGTCGAGGGCGTGACATCGATCTCGGCCGACATCCACAAGCTCGGCTATGCGCCAAAGGGTGCGTCGGTCATCTTGCATCGCACCAAGGAACTGAGGCGCTACCAGATCTTCGTGTTCGACGATTGGCTCGGCGGCTTCTACGCCTCCCCCAACTTGCAGGGCACTCGATCGGGACTGCCCATGGCCGCGGCGTGGGCAGTGATGTCGCACCTCGGCGTCGACGGCTACGTCGAGCTCACTCGCCAGACGCTTGCCAACGCCGACCAGATCAGGGCCGGTATCGGCGCGATCGACGGCATCCGCGTGCTCGGCGATAGCCGGTTTCACTTGGTTGCTCTGGCATCCGACACAGCTGCGACCGACCCCATCGATGTGTTCGCGCTGGGCGACGCACTGAGCAGGCGCGGCTGGTATCTCGACCGTCAGGGCCCACCCGATTCGCTGCACTCCACGGTGTCGAACTCGAACACAGGCGTCGTCGACGAGTACCTCGATGCACTGCAACAGAGCGTCGACGAGGTACGCGGCTCGTCCACCGACGACCGCACCACCAACTACGCGACGCTCGAGTAATGCCTCAGCGCTAAGGTCGAGCAGATGGCTGGTAACCGGTGGATCGAACTGACCGAGCGCAATCCCGATCACTCGGCGTGGTACATCGAACGCTTCCGCGCCATGGCGGCAGCCGGAGACGACATGCACGGCGAGGCACGAATGGTCGATGCGATGGTGTCGCGCAACTCGCGCATCCT
>JAYTNH010000303.1:0-2809 GCA_043748395.1 Ilumatobacteraceae bacterium
CGACTGCAACGTGCCATCGAACGTCACCCGGTGCACAGCGACGCCGCTGTGCGGTAGGTGGGCGTCGAGACCCGATGCGTCGATCACCTCCACGGTCAAGAATCGCGTGTCGTCGACGGCGAGCACCGCGACACGACGACCAGTGGTCCCAGCCGATGGGGCAAGCTCGACCTCGCCTCCCGCAGACGCAAGCACCACAACCGCGTCGTCGGGAAGCCATCCGGCTGTCAACCGGTTCAGTGCCAGCGTGCCCGATCCGTCGCGTCGATCAGGGTCAGCCTCACGCGCGGCCGCGCTGTTGCTCATCAGGTCGATCGCACTCTGGTACGGCGGCGCAGCGGTCGGGGCGTAGGCACTGTGCGGCCAACCGAGCGCGTGCCCCATCTCGTGCTCCACCAGATCCATCGGCGGACGCTCGCCCCAATCCGCACCGAAGTCCGACGCGCCCACATACACAGCCCGGCGGGTGACAGCAGCCGAACACGGCGGCCGACTGCACGGTGCACCCGGCGTTCCGAAGCCACCGATCTCGCCCACTGCGTGTTCGGCATCGGCGATCGCGATCACTCCTCTGGAGGAAGTGGTCGACTGCTCAAGCGCTCGATCGAGGCAGTCCTGCGGTTCATCCGCACTGCTCATCGTCACCTCGCCACCGGCCACGAACTCGGGGCGATACAGACCATGCGAGAGCGTCTCGAAGTAGGGCGGCACGAACCTGTTCAACGTGTCGACAAGCGATGTCGGTGACAGCCGCAGGCGCAACTGGTCATCGCCGTACAGAGCCACACTCGTCTCGAGCGGTACGTGACAGACCCATACCTCCCAACGGTCGACGCCCTGTGCGAGCCACTGCGACGAACGGGCCCCGGTCATCAACGCGGCGAGCGGTTTCGGGAAATCGCCGGATGAAAGAACCGTTGGCGAGGGGTTCGCTGCGGCGGCACAGCCGGCGACGGCGAGCGTGGCAAGCACCACCGGGACACGCATCGCTACGAGGCTATTCGGCGGGGGCGATTCTGCCGGTCGGTTCGTGGCACGATGGTGCGATGGCCGCCATCACCGCACGCGAGCGCCTGCTCGGCAACGCCGTCGCGCGCACCGTCTTGTCGATCTGGGCATGGTTCGTTCTCGGCGTCGTCATCATCGTGTTCTTCCCCATCGTCGCCGTCATCCGCCTGGTCACGGCGCCGTTCGACAAGGGTGCGTATGCCGCCGGCCTGATGTTCCGCAAGCTCTGCGTGGTGCATCAGGTGCTCAACCCGCTGTGGAAGTTCCGGGTGAGCGGCACGATGATCACCGACCCTCGACGCCCCTACGTGGTGGTGGCCAACCACGAGAGCTTCGTCGACATCTTGCTCATCTCGCACCTACCGTGGGAGATGAAGTGGCTCTCGAAGGAGCACTTCTTCCGCTTCCCGCTGGTGGGCTGGATGATGCGACTCTCGAAAGACATCAAGATCATCCGCGGTCAGCGCGACAGCACCGACGACGCGCTCGAGCAGTGCCGCGACCGTCTGAGCAAACGGGTGAGCGTGATGATCTTCCCCGAGGGCACACGCACGCGTGATGGCGAGTTGGGCAAGTTCAAGAGCGGGGCATTCCGGGTGGCCATCCAGACGGGCACTCCCATCCTGCCGCTTGCGGTACATGGCGCGTACACAGCCCTGGTCAGTGGCGACTGGCGCTTCGGGGTCAGCAACGCCGAGGTGCGGGTGCTCGAGCCCATCGAGACGACCGGCATGACCATTGACGACCTGCCTCGCTTGCGCGATCAGGTACGCGACCGCATCGAGGCCGAACTCGCGCTGATGAAGGCGTGAGACATGCCCCGTCTGTTCGCCAGCGACGATGACCGCGACCTGGTGAAGGCCGAGCGCGAGGTGCGCGAGGCCTTCGCCGGACTCGACCTCGACCTCGGGTCACTTGCAGCGGTGAGCAACATCTTTCGTGCGGCCACTGCGGTGCGCAACCACATGGAGAACGGCGTGCTCTCGCAGCACGACCTGTCGTGGAGTGCGTTCACCACGCTGTTCGTGCTGCGCGTGTGGGGCGACATGGACGCCCGCTCGCTCGCGTCAGAGGCAGGCGTCACGGCGGCCACGCTCACTGGTGTGATGAAGACGCTCGAGTCGCTCGGGCTGTTGCGCCGCAAGCACGACCGCCTCGACGGTCGACGCGTACTGGTGTCGATCACCCCGGCCGGCCGCCGGGTGGTCGACGAGATCATGCCCCGGTTCAACCGTCACGAAGCACTGGTCACCCAAGCGCTCACTCCCGCCGAGCAGATCGAACTGGCGCGCAGCCTGCGCGCCGTTCTGCGCACCGTCGAGGCCATCGACCTCTAACCCGGTGGGCGCGAAAACTCCACATATGTGCCGATCCCGCGCCCACCCGAGTTGGGTGGGCGCGACTACTCCAACATGGTGGACTTTTCGCGCCCACTGACGGGCTGGGTGGCGAAGCGGGTGGACTCGGCGACGAGCCAGACGAAGGCGGGGTCGGGGGGGCCGGCGAGCATCTCGGGGTGCCACTGCACAGCGAACACCTCGGGCCTGCCCGCGAGCTCGAAGCTCTCGACCACGCCGTCGTGTGCGGTGCCGGTGACCACCACACCTGATCCGAGCTGGTCGACTGCCTGATGGTGCAGGCTGTTGGTGACGAGCGAGTCGCCGTAGAGCTCGGCTGCGCGAGTACCTGGAGCGACGCGCACCGTGTGGCAGCGGTCGGTGCGCGGTGTGTCCCACAGGGCGTGGCCACTGTCGTCGGGGAGGTGCTGCACCAGTGTGCCGCCGAGCGCGATGTTGAGCAT
>JAYTNH010000304.1:0-1711 GCA_043748395.1 Ilumatobacteraceae bacterium
CGTCGGCCTCGGCGGGCGTGAAATCCTCAGGGACGTAGACCGTCACAAGATTGCACTCTACGACCCGCATGCTGCTCTGACGGGGATTGCCGCTGAGCAGCGATCGTTCAGGCCAGAACGTCGACTCCCTGCGGGCGCCTGGCGAACGCCTCGGTGGTCGCTCGGCGCAGCGTCGACGACGCCCACAGATCGACCACGGTCATGGCCATTGCCTTGGCACCATCGAGTACCGCTCGGTCGCCCTCAGCACTGACGGCCCACTCCGCGAACTCGACGGTGTGGATGGCCGTGCCCGCGGGCGCGACCTTGATCATGGGGTGGATCGAGGGAACGAGGTAGCTGATGTTGCCCATGTCGGTACTACCGACCACGCGGTGACCTGTCGCCGCCGGATCGAGCACGGTGCGGCCGACGCGCGCTGCGTTGGCAACATATGCGGCCACCATCGGGGCGTTGTCGATCATGTCGGCGTAGGTGTGCTCGCTCCATGTGTGTGTCATGGTGCAGCCGCATGCGGTGGCGGCGCTGTCGAGACACGTGTACACACGCTGCTTCAGCGGCTGTAGCGAGTCGATGGTGGCCGACCGCACGATCCAGTCCATAGCCACGTCGGCAGGGACGATGTTGGCCTTGTCGCCGCCACGCACGAACACCCCGTGCACCCGCTCGGTGGGCCTGATGTGCTGCCTGAGGGCGGCAACGTTCATGTACCCCAGAACTGCGGCGTCGAGGGCGTTGCGGCCCTCCCAGGGTGCCGCAGCCGCGTGCGCCGCCTTGCCCTGGTACGCGACTTCGATCGATTGCAGCGCGATGGTGTCCATCGACACCAGGTCGGCGTCGGCCGGATGAACCATCATCGCCGCGTCGATGCCGTCGAAAGCGCCGCGACGGGCCATGTGCACCTTGCCGCCTCCGCCTTCTTCGGCAGGAGTACCCATGATGCGCAACCGGCCGCCGAGCTGCCCTGCCACCGTGGCGGCCGCCAAGCCCGCGCCGAGGCCCGCTGTGGCAATGATGTTGTGGCCGCACGCATGCCCGATGACCGGAAGCGCGTCGTACTCGAGGAGCACCGCGATGGTGGCGCCCTCATCGCCTGCAGCTGCCTCGAAAGCGGTGTCGATGTCGTATGCGTGGTCCGTGGTGGACACACCTTCGGCGCGCAGAGCATCGGTGAGCAGGTCGTGGGCGAAGTGCTCCTGGAAGTTCAGTTCCGGCCGACCGTGAATGCGATGGCTGGCGTCGAGCAGAAGGTTGGCCAGCCGATCGACCTCTGCGCACACGGCGCTCTTGGCTGCCTCGACATCGATCATGACCAACTCCCTATCAGCGTTTTGGCTATCAGCGTTTTGGCTATCAGCGAGTTGTAGTTCATCGCGTGAGCACGATCTTGCCGAGTTGGTCACCGTTCTCGAGGCGACCGAGAGCACCGAGGTAGTCGGCGAGCGCGAATGTTCGGTCGACACGCACGGGCAGCCCTTGCTCGACCAGCGTGGTGACCTCGTCAAACTCTAGATAGCTGCCCATCGTTGAGCCGATGATCTCGTTCTGCTTGAAGAACAAACGGGGCAGGTTGACCTCGACCTTCGGTCCAGAGGTTCCACCACACACCACCAGTCGCCCACCAGGCTTGAGTGCACGCACCGATTGCTCCCAAGTGGCCGGACCGACACTTTCGACCACCACATCGGCCTGTGCCGGCCATTTCGGGGCC
>JAYTNH010000305.1:0-1716 GCA_043748395.1 Ilumatobacteraceae bacterium
ATCGCCTGCATCGGGCCGCTCAGGGCCCGACGGAGACGAGCACGGTGCAGTCGTCGGCGATCGCCTGGGTCACGCCGGTGACGGTATCGCGCGCGGCGATGCCGAACACGCCCCGGTATTGGATGTCGGCCAGAAAGATCTGCTGCGGGGCCAGACAGGAAATGGCGGGGCTGGAGGAGAAGTTCGATGCAGCCCGCTTGCTGTCGCCTTGGTCGGTCACCGTGCTGTCGGCGGCGGCGGCCTCGGTCGCGACGGTCGCGGCGGGGGGCAGATCCGTCGCGACGTCGGACGGAGCCTGCAGCGCGAGCAGTTGCTCGGGGGTATCGATCTGCATGGAAACCTGGGCGCCGGCGCCGGTGATCGACCCGATCGTGGACATCGGGGCTGGTGTGTCGGCAGCCTCGCCGGCGGAAGACGCCATCTGTTGGCTGGCGGCGTCGGTCGCGCTGGAGCTCTTGTCGTCGTCGCCGCGACCACTCAGCGCCGCAATTCCCACGACGCCGACCAGCACCACGGCAGCGGCGACCGAGAGCACCGCAATCGGCCAGCGGCGGCGTTCAGCCAAGGACACCACGGGGGGAGCAGCGGAATCCGACCCCATGGAAGCGGCATCGCCCGGCGACGACAGGCCATCGAATTCGAGGAGAGCGGCGGCGAAGGCGGCTTCTCGGGTGGTGGCCGACGGGGCGGGAACATCGCAGAGCCCGGCGCGGATCTGCCGGAACGATTCCACGAGGCTGACCAGCTCGGGGGACGCCTCGACCCGGACGCGTTCGGCCGACGTGATGTCGTCGTCGAGGTAGGCGCTGGCCAGTTGGTGGGGGGGATCGAGGTCGCCGTCGTTCATGTCGTGTCGTTCATGTCGTGTCGTTCATGTCGTGTCGTGTCGTGTCGTGTCGTGTCGTGTCGTGTCGTTCATGCTGCCGGTGATCGGGGCGGTCGTTGGACGGTCCGAGACATGGTTGTGGTTCCCGCTCGCGGACGAAATCGCGATGGCAAGCATTCCGCGACCACGTGCGATGCGGCTCTTGACGGTGCCGATGGGTACGTCGAGCACTGCCGCGATCTCGGCGTAGTCGAGGTCGGCGACGTCGCGCAGCACCACTGGCAGCCGAAAGGTTTCGGGCAGTGCGGCGAGTGCGGCGTCGAGCAGGTAGCGATCGGCGAGGTTTTCGATGGGCTGCTCGGCCTCGGGGTCCTCGATCTCGTGCCGGTCGGGGCCGGCATGGTCGTCGCGGTCGCGGCCCGCCACCAACGGTCGTCGTCGCCGCCGGCGCAGTTCGTCGAGGCTGGCGTTGGTGGCGATGCGATATGCCCACGTGCCGAACGACGCCCGACCGTCGAAGCGTGCAAGGCCGCGCACCATCGCGATCGTCGCTTCCTGTGTTGCGTCGGCGGCATCCGCGTCGTTACCTGTGATGCGTCGGCAGACAGCGTGCACTCGGTTGTAGTGGCGGCGGAGCAATTCGTCGAGCGCCACCCGATCTCCACCTTGGGCTGCGGTGACGAGCGCGCGATCGTCGAGCAGCACAGCCATGCATCCGAGGTTAGTGCCCGGTGACGGCTGGTGAGCGGCACGTCAGCTGAAGCTGGGTTCGGCAGCAAGGTGAGACAGTGGGGGGTTTATTCGAGCGGTGTCACACCCCTCGGGCACTATCTCGTGGATGGCTGACGGGCAGGGGTATGTGACACGGGCGGTCGTGTTCACCGTGGACC
>JAYTNH010000306.1:0-2989 GCA_043748395.1 Ilumatobacteraceae bacterium
GTGCGGCTGGGCAGCGGCGCGCAACAGGTACCCGACATCGGCGGGTCAGTACTCGACGCCGACGTCTACCGCGACGCAGCGCGGTACCAGCAAGAGCGCACGATGGTGCTTCGATCGTCGTGGCTCGTCGCGGCGCGAAGCTCTGAACTACCCGAGCCCGACGACTGGGTGTTGTACGAGGGGCATGGCGAAACCGCGATCGTGAGCCGCCAAGCCGACGGCTCGGTGGCCGCGTTCCACAACGTGTGCCAGCACCGGGGTGCGGCGCTCACCGGTACCAGGGCGAGCGGCTGCGACCGCCGCTTCACCTGCCCGTGGCATGGCTGGGTGTACGACACCACGGGTCGGGTGGTCGGCATTCCCGAGCGCGACGACTTCGATCAGACGCACCTCGAAGGCATCGGCGCACCGGTCATTGCCGCCGACGAATGGGGCGGCTGGGTGTGGATCAACTTCGCCGGACCGGGCAACTGCGCACCGCTGCTCGATTGGATCGGTGCCGAGATCGTCGCCGATCTCGGGCGATTCCGGATGGACGAGATGGTGCTGCTCGACAAGCTGGTGTTCGACGTACCGGTCAACTACAAGGCGATCGTCGACGGTTTCAACGAGGTGTACCACGTGACCGCACTGCACCACGTGCCACCCGAGTTCACGCGTTCGGCCCGCGACACCAGCTTTCATCTCAGTGGCCCGAATTCGATGATGTTCGTGCCGCAACCCCATCGACGCGCTCAACTCGACGAGACGGGCGATCACCATCGCAACGCCATCTGCCACTACGTGATCTTTCCCAACACGGTGTTCAACAACAACCCCGATCAGATCCAGCTCTTTCAACCCATCCCGCTTGCGGTCGACCGAACCCGGTTCATCTGTTGGGAGCTCGTGTACGGGCCGTCTGGTGATGACGACCCCGAGTACGCCGGCTACATCGAGTCGGTCACCGCTCATTGGAATGCGCTGCGCGGCGTTGTCGAGGAAGATCTCTACGTGTTCGAGCAGCTCTCGCGAACCCGCGACAGCATGGGCTACCGCCAGAACGTGTTGTCGACCCGCGAGTGCAAGATCACTGCGTATCACCGCACGATGGATCGCGTGGTCCACGGCGGCAATGCGATGGACTGTTGGGCCGACTGACTCTCAGGCCTGACGGGCCTTTGCAGCCATCCATTCGGCCGTGGCCTTGCCCATCTTGCCGCCGTCGTAGCCAATGCGCTGCGTGGGTTCGACCCTGAGGATGACCCGCCGCGGCGAGTCGAGGAACTCGGCGAACGAATCGCGCGCGGTCACGTTGTCGCCCATGATCGCTTTTGCCAGCGCCGGGTAGAACCAACGCTTGGTGGCATCGTCGGCCAGCACCGTGCAGGTGCCCTTGTAGGTCACCGTCTTGTTGCGCGGCAGCGGAGAACCGGTGGATGTAACCACAACGCTCACCCGCGGATCGCGACGCACGGCCGAGATGCGCGCTCGCTGCTCGGATGCCGTGAGCCAGAAGCAGCCGTCGTGCCACACGAACGACATGATCACCCCAACCGGCCAGCCCTCTTTGTTCGACCAGATGAAGGTGCACTCGTCGTGTTCGAGCAGCAGCCGTTCCTCGACGTCGTCGTCGAGCCCATAGATGGTGACATCCTCGTAGTTCTCGGCCTCACTCACGACTGCCTCCTGCTGATTGGTTAGGGTACGACTCGAGCGAACCGCGATCAGAGAGACTGCCACATGGCTATCAAGGGCGACAGCGTCGAACGACAGGGTGACATTGCCGGCCAACAGGTCACGCTGGCTCGACGCACCTCAGCAATCGCAACGCTGCAACAGACCGCTGGTAACCGAGCAACTGCGGCGCTCCTCGCGATGGGCCAGGCGCGGTTGCGGGTCGGAGCGAGCAACGACACGTTCGAGCGCGAGGCCGACGACGTCGCCGCCCGCGTTGTGAGTGCCCTTGCAGGCGTTTCGGGCGCAGGCTCGGCCCAGCCGAGCGGCGCGGTCACCGCGGGCGTGCAGCGCCGAGCTGTGGTCGACGAAGCGGGCGGAGAACTCGATGCACACACCGAATCGCTCATCGAGAGCGCACGATCTGGCGGCAACACGCTCACTCCCATCGTGCGTCGGCAGATGGAATCCACCATCGGTGCCGACTTCAGCGGAGTGCGCATCCACACCGGCACAGCGGCCGATGCGCTCAACGACCGGGTGCAGGCCAGCGCGTTCACCATCGGGAACGACATCTTCTTCAGGGGTGGCGCACCCGATACATCGTCGGCTGCCGGACAAGAGTTGATGGCTCACGAACTCACGCACACCGTGCAGCAAGGCGCTGCCACAGCCCGCCGCAGCATTGCACCGTCAGGACGCAGCACTCACTCGGTGCAGCGCGGCGGGCGCGGCAAGGGCAAGAAGAAGGCCAACCCGCCCGCGTCGAAGAAGGCCGACGAGACGTTCGAGATCGAGCAGCCGACCTTCGGCGCTCCCGCGCAGATCCCGGCGACCGCCAAGGGCACGCCCGATGTGGCGCCTGAGGCCGAAGCCGAAGCCGAGGCCGAGGAGACGCCAGACGAGACACCCGATGCAGTCGCCGGGGCCGAACCCAAGAAGAAGTTGACCAAGGGTCAGCGCAAGAAGGCGCGCCTCGAACGCGAGCAGGCCGAAGCCGACGCATCTGCGAAAGCCAAGCAGGAGGCCGAAGACCTGGCAAAGGCCGAACGAATCGCTGCGGCCAAGAAGACCTTCGAAGCACAGGAGGGCTCAATCCAGACCCTCGTGGGGAAGGCCCGCGCGGCAGTTGCCCCGTACCCGCACATCTTGCCGACGCGGCTCAATGACTTGGTCGACGAGATCATCGAGTTGAAGAAGGATGCGGCACCAGATTGGGAGGCGCTCGCCTCGACCCTCGCCAAGACCCAGACCGAGGCGAACAGAATCGGGAACCTCAGCTCGATCGCCGCCGAGGGACGACTTGGCATCAACCTGTCGGTGATGGCAACCC
>JAYTNH010000307.1:0-2512 GCA_043748395.1 Ilumatobacteraceae bacterium
GTTTCGCCGGTCCAGCGAGCAGCCGGGTATGCGTGTTGTCGTCATCGGCGCCGGTGATGCTGGAGCCAGCCTGGTCTCGGACATGCTGCGCAGCCCTCGCGCCGGTTTCCGCCCAGTGGCCGTGATCGACGAGGACCCCTCGCACCAAGGTCGTTCATTCATGGGCATCGACGTTCTCGGTGGCATCGACGATCTTCCCGACGTCGTTGCCGCCACCGGCGCCCACCTCGCCGTGTTCGCGATGACCAACTCGCCGCAGGCCACCATCCGCCGCGCTGCGGCCGCAGCGGAGGCGGCAGATGTCGCCCTCAAAATCGTGCCCGGTATGTCCAACGCGATGCGCGGCGGTGCCTCGCTGCGTGACGTCAGAGACCTGCGCATCGAAGACCTTCTCGGCCGCGAACAGGTCGACACCGACCTCGACGCCGTCACGAAGATGTTGACCGGTCGCTGCGTGCTCATCACCGGTGCGGGCGGCTCGATCGGCAGCGAGATTGCCCGGCAGGTCGCTGCGTGCGACCCGCTGAAGCTGGTGCTGCTCGATCACGACGAAACCCACCTACACGACATCGCCGCCGACCTGGACGGCCCGATCGTGCAGGTGCTTGCCGACATCCGAAATCGACGCCAGATGCAGATGGTGTTCAACACCCACCGGCCCAGCGTGGTGTTCCACGCCGCCGCGCACAAGCACGTTCCGCTGTTGGAGGCACACCCCGCCGAGGCTGTGGGCACCAACGTCGTGGGGACGTCGAACGTGCTCGACTCTGCCCTCGAAGTGGGCGTCGAGCGCCTGGTGATGATCTCCACCGACAAGGCCGTGTATCCGTCGTCCGTGATGGGGGCCTCGAAGCGAGTGTGCGAGCAGCTCGTGATCAATCGTGCACCGCGGCATGCGGCGTTCTGCGCGGTTCGCTTCGGCAACGTGCTCGGCAGTCGCGGCAGCGTGGTTCCCACGTTCATGCGCCAGATCGAAGCCGGCGGCCCGGTGACGGTCACCGACCGACGGATGACCCGCTTCTTCATGAGCATCCAGGAAGCGGTGCAGTTGGTGCTGCAGGCCGGCGCGTTGGCAGACCCGAAATCGGGTGGCGAAGTGTTCATGCTCGACATGGGCGAGCCGGTCTCCATCTACGACTTGGCCACGCGCATGATTCGACTGTCCGGTCGCAAGCCCGGTACCGATATCGAGATTCGAATCAGCGGCACTCGACCCGGCGAGAAGCTGGTGGAAGAACTCACCGCACTCGACGAATCCGAGCAGCCCACTGTGCACCCTTCGATCCAGCGAGTGTCGACGATCGCCATCGAGTCAGACCTTCTCGAGCAAGGCGTGCTGATGTTGGGCCACCACGCTGCCGAGCTCAACGACGCACGCTGTGGTGAGCTGCTGCACCGTCTCACCAAGGTCGACCGCCCATCGACGTCGACTGCCCTGCCGCACGCGTAGCCTTCCCCATCATGCGAATAGTGGTCACCGGCGGAGCCGGCTTCATCGGCGCCAACCTCTGTCGGCGGTTGCTTGCCACCCCCGGTGTCGATGAAGTGGTAGTGCTCGACAACCTGGTCACCGGTGACGCCGCCAACATCGCGGGGCTGCCGGTTCGCTTCATCGAGGGCAGCATCCTCGACGACGATGCGCTCGACGACGCGTGCGGCGGCGCGACGTCCATCGTGCACCTGGCAGCGCTGGGCAGCGTGCCCCGCAGCGTCGCTGACCCCATGGCCAGTCACCTCTCCAATGCCAGTGGCACGGCGATGGTGCTGGAGGCGGCGCGCCGCCATGGGAACCTGCACACCATCGTCGCCAGCAGCAGCAGCGTGTACGGCAGCAACCCGGTGCTTCCCAAACACGAGGACCTGGCCACCAGGCCGATGTCGCCGTACGCGGCCTCGAAGTTGGCAACGGAGTCGTACACCCTTGCCTGGGCAAACTCATACGGCCTTCCTGCGTTGGCTTTCAGATTCTTCAATGTGTTCGGACCGCTACAACCAGCCGGCCATGCGTACGCCGCGGTGATACCTGCGTTTGTCGATGCGGCGCTCGCGGGGCAGCCGCTTGTCGTGCACGGCGACGGCACTCAAAGTCGCGACTTCACCTATGTCGGCACGCTGACCGCTGTCGTTGCGGCAGCCGTCACTCGACGGATCACCAGCGACATTCCGGTCAATCTCGCCTTCGGCTCACGTGTCCGTCTGCTCGACGTCATCGATCTCATCGAGGCCGAGCTTGGCCATCCGGTGCAACGACGTCACGTCGAGACTCGCGCGGGCGACGTGCCACACAGCCAGGCAGACTGCGCGCGCCTGAGGTCGTTGATTCCCGATGTGCAACCAGTGGCCTTTGGCGACGGGCTGCGGGCAACGATCGAATGGATGCGTTCGGCCCACAACGACGCCGCCGTCCTCGCATCCGCTGAACTGAGCTGAGCACCCCGATGGGCACCACTCGACGCAACGAAATCACCCGTGACGATTCACTTGGCATCCTCGGCGTCGCCGCACTCGCCGG
>JAYTNH010000308.1:0-7614 GCA_043748395.1 Ilumatobacteraceae bacterium
TCGGCCTGCACGAAAACCGCTTCGCCGCACTCGTGACCCTTGGGGAAGTGGTGCACTTCCTTCGAGCCCTTGGTGAGGTCGTACTTGAACAGCTGTCCGGTCATTCCGTCGGAATCTTCGCCGGTGTCGCCCAGACCGATGGTGTAGCCGTAACGGAACGAGTGGCCCTGCTTGCTCACCGGAACTCGTGGGAACTCGGAGCCCTGATCGTCGAGGCGGGTCTCGGTGGCCTTGCCGGTGACGCGGTTGAGGCGCCATTCGGTGAGGCAGGGGCCGGCACCCGGGGCGGGGTCGTCGCCGAGCTCGATGGTGGCCGAATCACGCCAGATCTCGTCGATGCGACAGCCGTACATCACGACGTCGTCGCCGTCGTCGAAGGCGTTGAGCGTGTGGAATACATAGCACGGGTCGATGTCGAACCACTGCAGTTGGTCGGCGGTGCCCTCACGCGGCAAGACGCCGAAGCGTGCGGGATAGTCGTCGCTCCAGCGGATGGGCATGCCACCCTGCATCGCCAGCTCCATGTCGAAGATGGCCGGCAGGTCCATGATGATGATGTGGTTCCGCGAGGCGGCAAAGTCGTGCATCATCGTGGGGCCGTTGACGGCGATGTCGGTGGCCTGCACCATGTTGCCTGCTGCGTCGATGCGGTAGTACGTGCAGTACGGCGGCAGTTGGGCGTAACCGAACGCCAGCATCTCGCCGGTGTCGGGGCAGAACTTGGGGTGCGCGGTGAACGGGCCGGTGAGTGCGCCATTGAACGTCCACGGCCCAACAGTTTCGAGTTCGCGCGTGACTTCGTAGGGGAACGCGCCTTCTTCGAGCGCAAGGATCTTGCCGCCGTGACCGACGACATGGGTGTTCGCGGCAGACACGGAATGGTCGAAGGTGAACGTCTCCATGTTCAGTGCCAGCGTGGTGCGGTCGGCGCCTGGGTTGGCATACATCGGGGTCTTCACATAGCGGTTGCGGTACCAGTTGGCCTTGCCGCCACTGATCTCCATGCCGTGCAACATGCCATCACCGATGAACCAGTGTTCGGTGTAGCCGGTCTGCGGGTTGGCCGTATTGCGCACGTAGCGGCCGGTGAGCTCGGACGGGATGGAGCCGCGCACTTCGAGGTCGGTCACGGTGACTTCGTCACGAACCGGCTTACGGCTTCCCGTGACGTGCCACGGAGCATTTGGTCCCTGGCCCCGCGGATCGAGTTCCACATCGGTGTTGAAGGTGGTCATGGTTGTGGCTCCTCGAGGCTTACGCCGGTTGCTTGATGTGGTTGATGAAGTGAGAATTGCGGGTGACAGCGGCTGCTACGTAGGCACGATGGAAGACGCTTGGAACCACGAACCGTTCGATGAACTGGCGCTGTTCGGCTTCGGGTCGGTCAGCTGGTTGGGGGTGCGCGGTGAACGACAAGATGGTGCGGCTGATCCACTCGTAATGCCCGTCGAGCGGGCCGGGGTCGATGCGGCCGTCGCGTTGTGCCTCGAGGAGCGCCGGACCGACCAGGCGCTGCACGTACAGAGGCAGAGCATTGCTGCGGGCGGCCATGGCGAGCGCTCCGCCGCGGCTGAGATCGGCCTGCAGCATGCGTGATACGCCTGGGTTGGTGGGCACGACCGACGACAGCCGGTACACGAGTTCGACGACTCGCTGCTCGGGTGTGTCGCACGCTGCGAGAGCTGGCTCGATCTTGACCACGGCCCGTTCACCTTCGCGGAGAAAGACCGCCTCGACGAGGTCGGTGAGGGAGCTGACGTGTTTGTAGACGGTCATTCGCGACACGCCGGCCAGCCGTGCAATCTGGGTGATGGTGGTCGATTCGATCCCGCTGGTTTCGAGGCAGTGCTCGGTGATGTCGACCAGGCGCTCGAACGCGGCGCGATCATCGGACGGTGGGTTGGCCCCCCAGCGCTGGCTCACCGCAGCAGTATAGTTGACACTTGACAGCAGCTGTCAAGTGTCAACGATCGGTCGGCGGTGTACCGTCGGGCCTATGAGTTCCCTGGGGTCGGGGTGATTCCAGCATCCACACCCCCGGTTGCCAGCGTCATCGGTGGCGGGCCTGCAGGTCTCATCGCCGCCGAGGTGCTCGCCGCAGCAGGCTCGACGGTCACCGTGTTCGAACACATGCCATCGGTCGGCCGCAAGCTGCTGTTGGCGGGGCGTGGTGGTCTCAACATCACCAACAACGAACCGGTCGAGTCGCTGCTCGATCGCTACGGATCGACAGCCTCCATCGTTCACGACGCGGTGCGACAGTTCGATGCGACGGCACTGCGCCAGTGGTGCGCCGACCTCGGCGAGCCGACGTTCGTTGGGTCAACAGGCCGAATCTTCCCACAGTCGTTTCGTGCTACGCCGTTGTTGCGGGCCTGGTTGGCCCGTCTGCGTGAGCAGGAGGTGACCTTCCGTACCGGCGAGCGCTGGACGGGCTGGGGTGCACAGGGCGACGGTGCCCCCGACCCACGCCTGCTCCGGTTTTGCCGCACCGACGCAAGCGTCACCGAGATCAGGAGCGACGTCACGGTGATGGCCCTCGGCGGTGGGAGTTGGCCCCGCGTGGGTTCCGATGGCGTCTGGACAAGCGCGTTCACCGAGGCAGGCATCACCATCAACCGACTTCGTTCTGCGAATTGCGGTCTACCGGTCACCTGGACGACGCAGTTCATCGATCGATTCGCCGGAGTGCCGCTGAAGAACGTAGCCGTCGGTGTCGCCGGTGAGTGGGTGCGCGGCGACGCCGTGGTGGTGAACGATGGGCTCGAGGGTGGCCCTGTGTATGCACAGTCGGCCGCCGTTCGCGAGTCGATCGATCGCCGCGGCTACTGCGAGGTCATCATCGACCTACACCCTGACCTCGCGATCGATCAGGTGGCGCAGCGCCTCGACCAGGGCCGCCCGAAAGACTCGGTGGCGACCGCGCTGAAGCGAACACTCGGACTGTCACCAGTGGCGATAGCACTGATACGCGAGGTCGTCGGCCCTGCTCTGCCGATCTCGTCGGTCGAACGGGCGGCGTTGGTGAAGCGCCTTGTGCTCCGGGTGGTCGCCGAGGGCGCCCTCGGCCGGGCGATCTCGACCGCTGGTGGCGTGGCCCTCGATCAACTCGACGATGCGTTCATGATTCGCCGGCTTCCGGGCACCTTCATTGCCGGCGAGATGCTCGATTGGGAGGCGCCGACCGGTGGCTATCTGTTGCAGGCGTCGTTCAGTACCGGAATCGCGGCCGGGCGTGGAGCAGTGCGTTGGCTACGCGAGCGCTGAACGCAGACCGCTGACTCGTCAGCGCTTCTTGGACCGACCCGCCTCGATGGCGACGGCGGGGTTGCGGTTCTCGTCATCGATCACGCCGAGGCTTGCCTGGAACAACGTCATCGCCTTTTCGCGTTGGTCGTCGTCGAGTTCGGCGTTCATGATGCGGTCGACCGACGGCGAGAGGTCGCCGTACTGCAGAACGATTTCGTGCGCGATGCGCTCACTGGCACCGAGGTCTTCGACAGCCGTGGCCTCGTTGAACCAGCGGGTGGACTTCTTCTTCTTTGCGACTGCCATGAGGCTCCTCGACCATTCGGGCTCAGGCCGAGGCGTCGGGCTAGCACGGGGCGACTGCGCACGAAGGCCGTCCTGCCCAAGCGAGGCGACTCACCCAAGAGAAACGCCATTGTACCACCGTCGTCGGTGTGCTGCCCTTTCGCGAATCGGGCGTCAGCGATCGCGAAGCTGGCGACGAAGGATTTTACCCGCTGCGCTCTTGGGGATGGCATCGACGATCTCGAACAGCCGCACCTGCTTGTAGCTCACGAGGTGTTCGCCGACCAGGGCTTGGATTTCTTCGAGGGTCACTGTCTCGCCAGGCCGGGGCACGATGAACGCCTTGGGGATTTCGCCGGCTTCGTCGTCGGCAACTCCGATGACGGCGACGTCGGCCACCTTCGGGTGGGTGATGATGAGCGCCTCGAGTTCGGCCGGTGGCACCTGGAAACCCTTGTACTTGATGAGTTCCTTCAACCGGTCGACGATCGACATGTGGTGGTGCTCGTCGATGATCGCAACATCGCCGGTGTGCAGCCAGCCGTCGGCGTCGATGGTGTCGACCGTGGCCGTTGGGTTGTTGAGGTAGCCCTTCATCACCTGCGGGCCGCGCACCCAGAGCTCGCCGCGTTCGCCCACGCCGAGGTCGTCACCCGTGAGCGGGTCGATGATGCGGCTCTCGGTGTTCGAGACCGTCACACCGCTGGTGCCTGGCCGATACTGACCCTGTGGGGTGCAGTGACTCACGGGGCTGAGTTCGGTCATGCCGTAGCCCTGCACGACTTCGCAGTTCACTCGTGTGGCTGCCTCTGCGGCGAGGTCGGCGCCCAGCGGTGCTGCGCCGGAGAAGATCTGCTTGAGTGACGACAGGTCGTAGTTGTCGACGACGGGAGCCTTGGCGAGACCTAGGATCATTGGCGGAACGGCGAAGAACCGTGTGATCTTGAGGTTCTGAATGGCTTCGAGCGCCTCGACCATGTCGAATCGGGGCATGCTCACGACGGTGACGCCGTTGGCGAGCAGGCCGTTCATGAGCACTTGCATGCCATAGATGTGGAAGAACGGCAGCGCGGCCAGGGCGACTTCGTCGTCGCCGTAGATGAGTGCATGCTGGCACTGTTCGATGTTGGCAACGAGATTGGTGTGGGTGAGCATGACACCCTTGGGCAGGCCGGTGGTGCCCGACGAGTACGGCAGTACCACTGTGTGTTCGGCGACATCGACCGGCACCTGGGCGATGGGTGACCCGAACAACTCGCTGAGCGGTGTGGCTCCGTCGGCCTCGCCGATCACCACGATCTCCGCAACCGATGTGCCTTCCACGGCGGCGCGCGCCACCTCGACGAACGCGGGCACCGTGATGAGCATGGTTGCGCCGGCATCTTGTAGTTGAAAGCGCACTTCGTCGGCGCCGTAGGTGGGGTTCACGGTGGTGACCGCGCCGCCGGCACCGGCCGCGCCGTGAAAGACGACTGCATACTCGGGGATGTTGGGAGCCATCAGGCCCACGACGTTGCCTGGCCCGAAGCCGCGTGCTTGGAGCCCGCCCGCAAGCGAGTGGATGGCATCGCTGAGCTGCGAGAACGTGTACGACGTCGTGCCGGCGATGTTCCGGATTGCGACGCGATCGGGCTGCTGGGTGGCGCGGCGCAGCACGTGCGAGGTGATGGTGACGGCGGGAATGTCGACGTCGGGCAGAGGACTGGTGTGGATGATGGTCACGCGTGCGATCTTAGCCAGCGCTGATCACCGGCGGTCAGGTGACGCCGAGCGTGGCATCACCGAACGCGACCGAGAAGCGAACACACCAGATCACCACGGTGTCGTAGGTAGACAGATCGACACCTGGCGCAATCTCGTAGTTCTGATCGCCGATGTTGCCCTTCAGGTTGCCGAGATCGATGAAGTCGGAGACACCGCCGGCCGAGCTGTTCACCAAGTAGACGTTCAGATCCGGTCCGTTGTCTGTCGCGAACGACTCGAACCGCAAGAAGCGTTGCGTGGTGCCGTTGCCGAGCACTGATGCGGTTCCGCTCGTCGGGTGTGCTCGCGACTGAAAGCTGCCAACGGCCTCGACCACGATCTGCGGTGGGGGCAGCGTGCTCGTGGCGGGTGTCGTGGCGGGTGTCGTGGCAGGCGCGAGAGTGGAGGTGGTGACCACCACCGAGGGAGTGGTTGCCGCTGGTAGGGCTGCGTCGAAGACCGGGGCGGCCTCGCTGACCTTGTCGTCGACGAACAGCAGGTGCACAGCGAAGTACCCGAACGCGAGCCACGCCACGAATCCGGCCAGTGCGAGACCGATCGGGACGCTCAACTTGTAGTTCTTGAGGAACGACTTCATGGCTGCAGTGAACACCGACCCGCATCGCCCATGCAGCGATCGCAGCGCGAGTTTCCTGAGAGTTTCGCTCTCTGACACGGGTGCTTTCGATCTGCCGGGCGTTGCATCGGGGTCGGAACCGCTGCCAGCTTCAGATAGGTTCAGTGTCCCCGACCCGAAGGATCAGTCCGATGGCATACCAGTCGAAGCTCACGCCGCTCCAGGAGATGGAAGCTCGCCGAAACGCGGGCAAGTCCGATGGCCCTAAGCGCGCGATCTCCGACGCCGAGAAGGCCACTCGTCGCGAGCGCGTCGAGAAGGCCAAAGATGCGCTGGCTCGGTCGGTTGGTGCCAAGGGCGTGCAGGTAGCCCCTGCCCGTGCGGCTCTGAAGGTCTACCTGCAGAAGCTGAACGAGCAGAAACAGCCCGACGACGCTCAGTTCGAGGCGCTCATCGAGGCACCGTTCAAGGCGCCGCCCAAGAAGCGCACCGACGACCGCCGCTTCTGACCCTCGCCTCTGACGGGGCCTGCGTCCCTGCCGCTACTGTGCAGCGGGGGAGCGCACTGCCATGAGGATCTTGTTCGTCGACATCGACACGCTGCGGCCCGACCACTTGGGCTGCTACGGCTATCACCGCAACACGTCGCCCAACATCGACGCAATCGCGGCGCGTGGAACCCGCTTCACCAACGTGTATGCGTCCGACGTGCCGTGCCTGCCGAGCCGCACGGCGTTGGTCACCGGCATGTTCGGCATTCGCAACGGAGTCGTCAACCATGGGGGAGCGGCCGCCGATCTCGCGTCGTGGGGGAGTCGCCGCGGTTTCTTCTCGCCGGTCGCGGCCGGCTCGCTGCCGTCGGTATTGATGCGGGCCGGCTATCACACGGCTTCGATATCGAGTTTCCCGCTGCGCCACGGGGCGCCGTGGTGGACCTCGGGATTCATGGAGAACATGAACCTCATGCGTGGGTTCGGTGTGGAACGAGCCGATGAGGTGTTGCCCGGAGCGCTCGATTGGCTCGAGCGTCGGGGTCGCGCCGACGAGTGGTTCTTGCACGTGCACCTCTGGGACCCGCACACCCCCTACAACGCGCCCCCCGAATACGGCAATCCCTTCGCCGACGACGAGCCGCCTGCATGGCACACCGAGCAGGTTCGGGCGGCCAACTGGGATTTGCCGGGCCCTCATTCGGCGCAAGAGCCGTGGGGCTTCAGCCCCGACGAATGGGGTCCGCCGCCGCCACGCCATCCGTGGAACCTGGCGACGCAGGCCGATGTGAAGCAGATGTTCGACGGCTACGACGTAGGGGTTCGGTATGCCGACGATGCGGTGGGCGCGCTGTGCTCGAAGCTCGCCGATCTGGGCGTGCTCGACGAGACGGCCATTCTGATCAGTAGCGATCACGGCGAGGCATTCGGCGAGTTAGGGGTGTACGCCGATCACATGGCGGCCGACGAAGCGACGGCCCACATTCCGGCCGTACTGAGTTGGCCGGGGGTTGCGCCGAGCGTGCAGACGGGCCTTCACTACCACCTCGACGTGGCCGCGACGCTCGTCGAGTTAGCGGGAGCCAGAACACCACGTCATTGGGATGGCGTGTCGCGACGCGATGAGTTGGTCGGCGGTGGCGATTCCCCCGGCCGCGAGCACCTGGTGCTCAGCCAGGGAGCGTGGACGTGTCAACGGGGCATTCGCACCGGTGACCACCTCTACCTGCGCACGTTGCACGACGGGTTCCACGCGGCGTGGCCTGACGA
>JAYTNH010000309.1:0-1819 GCA_043748395.1 Ilumatobacteraceae bacterium
GTTCAACATGTTCAGTCGCTGCCCCGTGCTGGCCGTGCCGTCAGGCCTCGCCGACAACGGCGTGCCCACCGGCGTGCAGATCGTCGGACGCACCTACGACGACCTCACCACGTTCCGCATCGGTCACGCACTGCAAACGGTGGTGGGGGGCTTCCCGCACCCATAGAGAGAGGTGTTCGCCCCAAATCTGAAAGACGTGAACTACGGCAACTGGCCGACGTGGGCGAGCGCGAGCCGGATGAGGCGATCGTGGCCGCCGGTCATCTCGCGCCGAACCTGTTCGCCGACCGCTTGCTCGGGTGTGAACCAGGCAAGGTCGAGCGCTTCTTGCGCAGGCTGGCAATCGCCGGCCACAGGCACGACGAACGCGAGGCTCACTGCATGGTGGCGGGGGTCGTAGAAGCCGCTGATGTCGGGGTGTGGGAAGTACTCGACCACGGTGAACGGCGACACCTCGGGCGGGATGTGGGGGAGCGCGACCGGACCGAGATCTTTCTCGAGGTGGCGAAGCAGTGCATCGCGCACGCGCTCGCCGTACAGCACGCGACCCGACACGACCATGCGACTGATGGTGCCATCGGCGGCCTGACGCAGCAGCAGCCCGACGTGCGTGACCCGACCGATCTCGTCGACACGCACCGGAACGGCATCGACATACACCAATGGCACGCTTGCACGAATGTTCGTGAGCTGGTCTCGATCGAGCCAGCCCGTCTGAGTGCCGGTGGTGTTGGTGGTGATGTTGGTGGTGATGTTGATGTCGTTGCTCACGATGGTCCTGTGAAGTAGCCGTTGATGTCGATGATGACGTGGCCGGGTGCACTCATCTGTGCAGTTGCGGCGCCGTCCGGTGAGAGCTTGAAGAGCGCGCCATTCGCGACGGTTTGCCCGATCGAGTAGTTGACGTTACTCGTGGCAGGCACCGAGGTCGGGAACACGCGAAGGAATCCGGGTGCGCCAGGCTGGGTGACCGTGAGGTTTGCTGACACGCCCACAGCGGTGGATGGCACTGCCGTGGAAGGGGTCACGAACGATGTGGCTCGCAACTCGCCACTGCCAAAGGCACCGCCTGTGATGCGGGAGTCGTACACCCGGCTGGGTGCGACTGGCATGAACAGGCCAGATGTCGACGGTACCGACTCGCTCGAGGTGAAGTAGCCGGCAACGTCGACCACGATGTGTGTCGGTTGCAACGCGAACACGCTGACGGCACCGTTGGCACCGACGGGGACGATGACGGTGTTGGCCGTGGACGAACCAGGCAAGTAGTTGACTGTGCTGTACAACAGGCCGGTCGCGCCGGCGGGTTGAGCCCGAAGGAAGCCAGGCTGCGTCGAGTCGGTACTGGTCACGTTGAGCACCAACGCGGCGACTCCGGTGGCTGGCACTGCGCTGCTGGGCGGCCGCACGACAACGGCGGTCTCGCCGCTGGTCACGCGGCGCGGCCACCCAACCCCCGCCGGCGTCTCGGCAGGGGCGGTGCTGCGGCTGTCGAGCCACCGCTCGGGGTCGATGGCTACGAATCTGCCCGCCGACGCTGCTGCGCCACCCGTCGGCTCGAACCATCCGAGCAGGTCGACGATCACGTTGCCGCCCGGTGGGATGAACAGCGAGATGCGTCCACCGTCGCCGAGCGACACGATTGCGAAGTTTGGACTCGGTGCGGTCACCGTCGAGATGTTGAGCGTCGACGTTGCGCCGATCGCCCCGCCGAGCGTGGGTAGGGCTTGCACGTAGTGCAGTCGGTTCGAGTCGGTCGACGTGATGTTCACCGCGACAGCGGTGGCATTGCCAGGCACACCGGCCACGCCTGCAACCC
>JAYTNH010000310.1:0-1865 GCA_043748395.1 Ilumatobacteraceae bacterium
GGCACCGCCGTGTGCAATCCGTGTTCGTTGGCCCAACGACCAACGTCGCGGCCGTCGAGCGCTGCAGCCAACAGTTCGGGGAACGCGTGCGGTGTGCACGCGAACGCGGGCACCCCGAGGCTCGCGAACACGGCGGCCTGGGCGTGGTCGTAGGTGGGCGCACCCTCGTCGCTGAGCGCGAGCAACGCCACCACCGTGACGCCTGAACGCACCAGCTCGGCCAATCGGTCGTGCAACAACGCCGCGCTGCCACCCTCGAACAGGTCGCTGACCAACACCAGCAGTGTTTCGGCGGGGCGGGTGACGAGCTGCTGACAGTAGGCCAGCGCCTGGGCGATGTCGGTGCCTCCGCCCAACTGCACACCGAAGAGCACATCGACCGGGTCGTGCAGCAGCGGCGTGAGGTCGGCCACTGCGGTGTCGAATGCAATCACGCTGGTACTGAGCGCGGGCAACGAGGCCAGCACCGCCGAGAACACCGCTGCGTACACCACGCTGTCGGCCATGCTGCCGCTTTGGTCGATGGCCACGATCACGTCGCGGGCCAGGCTGCGCTGACGCCGGCCGTAGCCCACCAGACGATCGGGCACCACGGTGCCGTACTCGGGTAGGTAGTGGCGCAAGTTGGCGTAGATCGTGCGGTTCCAATCGATGTCGGCCGGGCGCGGCCGCCGCGCCCGCATCGAGCGGGCCAGTGCACCGTGCACGGCTTGGCGCGTGGGGGCGGCCAGACGCTGGGTGATGTCGGCCACCACTCGGCTCACCACCTGTCGGGCGCTGGCACGGGTGGCATCGGGCAGCAGCTTGTTGAGCTCGACCAGCAGTGTGACCAGATGCAAGTCGGGTTCGACCGCTTGCAGCATCTCGGGTTCGAGCAGCAATCGGCGCAGGTCGAGCCGCTCGATGGCATCGCGCTGCAACACCTGCACCACGGGCGCCGGGAAGTACCGACGGATGTCGCCGAGCCAGCGCGTGACGGCTGGCGACGAACTGGACAAACTGCCAGAACGCCCGCCCGACTTTCGGCCAGGCTTGGTGTCGTACACGGCAGCCAGTGCAGCGTCGATGCGCACATCGTCGCCGTCGAGCGACACGCCCGTGCCGTCGGCCGTGGCATCGTCACCTGTGCCCCCCAGCACCAGCCGCCACCGACGGAGCCGCTCGCGATCACTGACCCCGGCCACGCCGGTTGTCACGCTGGTCGTTGCGCTGATCGTCGCGCTGATCGTCGCGCTGGTCGGCTCGCTGGTCGGCTCGTTCATACCGGCGCACCCAACAACAGCCGCACCGTGCGCATGACATCGGCCACCCGGCCATCGTGCAGTTCGGCACCGAAGCCCAGGCCGACGCTGAACGGTTGGTGCGCCACGAGTTCACCGAGTTGGCGCCGTTCGGAGGCATCGAATGCACCGAAGGTGCGTCGCAGCAGCGGTGCGGTGCTGATGAACGACTCGTGCGCCAGCCCCGACAGCCATCGATCAATGACGTCGAGCAGGCCCGCATCGTGCACCAACAACGTGCCGCTACCGGCCAAGAAGCCCTCGACGAACGCCGCGCCGACGGGTGGCGCCGTGCCCGACGACAGCGCCCGCGACAGGCGTCGCTCTACCCGGTCGTGCGGCCATGCCCCGAGGTCGTGCAACAACCGCGTGGCGCGGCCTTGCACCAGGCCATGCACGTCGCCTCGATCGTTGATGGTGGCGAGCATCGACGGCCACCCCTGAGTGCGGGCTGGATGGTCGCACTGGGCGAGGGCAGCCTGTACCGAGGCCAGCCGCTCGATCATCGCCGCCGCGGCATCGTCGCCGAGCGAGCGGCATGCACCAGGCAGACCGGCGAGCAGGCGTACGACCAGTCCATCGAAC
>JAYTNH010000311.1:0-3696 GCA_043748395.1 Ilumatobacteraceae bacterium
GGGGTCGTGGTGCAGATCGACTGCCGCCAAACCCTTGTGACACGCGAAGCCTTTGGTGACCGGGTGGTCACGGTCGGGCGTGAGCTTCACCAGCCGACCGTCGTCGACCTGGGCCACGAGGCCACACGACGGCTCGCAGATCCGACAGAAGGTGCGCACTTCCTCAATCATCAGGCGCACACGGTGCAGTGCACGTCTTCGACCGGTTCGTGTCGGATCAGCTTTGTGACCCACTCGTAGAGCAGCACCCCGTTCAGTTCCTCGGTGTAGAACCTCGGGCCGCCCAACACCGTGTGCTGCTTGCCCGGCGAGATGAAGCTGAACAGCTCGACACCCGCCGCTTCGATCTGCGCTTCATTGCCATCGATCAGCTTGTCGAGTTGGTCGGCCGGAATGCCGGCGAGCGCCGTGAAGATCTCTTGCGTCTGGTCGAACGCGTAGTCGTGGCGGGCGAACACGATGTCGGGATCGTGCTTGCCGGCTTGGATGAACAGACCTGGCAGGCTCCACTGGTCGGCCGTGAGCGTTGCGTTCTCGGGCCAGTCGGGGATGGCGTTGGCAGTACCCCACTGGGTTCCGATGTTGGTATTCACTGCGGGAAGATCTGGGTATGCACCCGAGCCGTCGGCCAGCACGGTGATGCTCGCCGCGGGAAGCCGGTCGCTCACCAACCCGGCGTACAACGGCGACGGGATGGAGCCGGCACTTTCGCCCGCCACAACCACCTCGGTGGCGTCGGGAAAGGTTGCGACCAGTTCGTCGAGCGCGGCGTTGCCGTTGACGTAGCCCTTGTGATGTACCAGCAGGTCGGGCGTGTATTGCGTATCGGCGTTGCCAATGTGCACGTCGCCGGTGCAGTACGGCACGAACACCACCGAGTAGTCGGCGAACGGATTGCGCGCATCGGTGAAGTCGAAGACGCCCGCCCCACCATCGGGATTGTCACCATCGCCGGTGCCGACCTTGTAGGTGCCGTCGGTGAACGAGCAGGTCTCTGCGGTGAAACAGGCACCACCACCCTGGAAGAAGAACATCACCTTGGCAGGGTCGGCCTCGCGCACCCAGAAGCTGAACTCGCTGCCATCGGCGCACTCGCAGTCGGCGCCAGGCGTGACCTTGCGGAAGCCGACAGCGACGACGGGGTCAGTGACGGGCGTCGTGACGGGCGTCGTGACGGGCGTCGTTGCTGCGGGCGTCGTTGCTGCGGGCGTCGTTGCGACTGACCCTGCGGTGGAGTCACTGCAGGCTGCGGCGAACGCACCCATCAAGACGACGGCGAGCAGCGTTCGGCGAAGACGTGACATCGTCTCATCCTACGCTGGTGCCTTCGGGGACCTTGGGCCCTACTGCGATACAACACGGGTCCGTACCGTTGGTCGCGAACGCGGGTTCGCCGCGCCTGGAGGTGATCCGATGGAGATGACCGAGTTCTGCATTCGCGCCGAGTCGCTGGTGCGCGATGCCGCGCTGGGTTACGACCAGAAAGTGCGTCGGCTGGCAGCACTGGCCGCCGAAACGATCGAGTATCCGGCGCTGTCGGATGACTGCCGTGAGGCGCTCGACAAGCGGGTGATCTGCGACATGTACGAGGGCAACGTCCCGTTCACGCCGCGCTACGTGCTGCCCGACTATGCGCTGGCCATGACCAACGGCTCGGCACATCTCGAGCTCGACGCACCCACCACACTCGCCGAAGCGCTCTCGTTCCTGCAGATCATGTACGCCCACGTGCCGTCGGTGACCACCTACCCGGTGTACCTCGGCGACCTCGATCGCCTGCTCGAACCGTTCGTCGATGGCGTCACCGACGCCGAGCTCGACCGTGCGCTGCGGCTGTTCTGGATCGGGCTCGACCGCATGCTGCCCGATGCCTTCGTGCACACCGACGTCGGCCCACACGACGGTCGGGTGGTGCGCGCGATCCTGCGGGTCGAACGCTCGCTGCGCCAGGTGGTGCCGAACATCACCTTGCGGGTCGATCCCACGATCACCCCCGACGACCTCGTGTACGACGCGGTCACCACCGTGTTCCAGACCGGCAAGCCGCACTTCGTGAACCACCCGATGATGGTGGCCGACCTCGGCGAGGCCTACGCCGCAGTGAGCTGCTACAACTCGCTCAAGGTAGGCGGCGGCGCACACACCCTCGTGCGTCTCAACCTCAAAGAGGCCGTACTGCGCCACACCGGCGGCATCGACGCCTTCCTCGACGAGACGCTGCCCCACTACATCGAGCTCACGGCCGAACTGGCCGAGGCCCGCATCCGCTCGCTGGTCGAGCAGCAGCACTTCTACGACACGCACTGGCTCGCCACCGAGGGCCTGATCTCGATCGATCGGTTCTCGGCGATGTTCGGCATCTACGGACTCGCCGAGGCAGTGAACCTGCTGATGGCCTACGACGGTCTGACCGGCCGCTACGGCCACGACGCCGCGGCCGACTCGATGAGCTACCGCATCACGCAGCGCACCGCCGAGCTCGTGGCGGCTCGGCCCATGCCCTACTGCCAGGGCGGGGGAGGCCACTGCTACCTGCACTCGCAGAGCGGCATCGACCTCGACCGCGACGTCACCGCCGGCACCCGCATTCCAGTGGGCGAAGAGCCGTCGATGCTCGACCACATCACCACGTGCGCCCCGCATCATCGGCTGTTCACGGCGGGCATCAGCGATGTGTTCCACGTCGACGACACTGCGTTGCGCAACCCGCAGGCCATCGTCGACATCATCCGCGGGGCGTTCACAACGGGCATGCGCGACTTCACGTTCAACCTCGACTCGAACGAGTTCATCCGCATCACCGGATACCTCGTTCGCAAGAGCGACCTCGTCGACATCGACACACGCGGTGCGCGCCACAGCAGCGACTACCTGGCCGCCGGGTCGGAGAACGCCTACCACCTCACCCAGCGGACCCCGAAGCGGATCGGATGCAATGAGCGCGACCCACGGCCTGGTCACTGACACCATCTCGTTCTCGAGCGTCGATGGGCCGGGCAACCGGTTCGTCGTGTTCTTGCAGGGATGCAACTTCAACTGCGTCGCGTGCCACAACCCGTACACCATCAACGTGTGCAACGACTGCGGCGACTGCATCGCCACCTGCGGGTCGGGCGCTTTGGCGTTCGGCCCCGAGGGCACGGTGGTGTGGGACGAGTCGGTCTGCGATGGCACCGACACGTGCCTGGCCACGTGCGCGTGGGATGCGACACCCAAGGCACGCGTGCGTGAAGTGAGCGATCTGCTCGTAGCCATCCGCCGCGCCGCGCCGTTCCTATCGGGCATCACGGTGTCGGGGGGCGAGGCCACCCAGCAGGATGCGTTCGTGCGCTCGCTGTTCACCGCTGTCAAGGCCGATCCACGACTGGCGCACCTCACCTGCTTCGTCGACTCGAACGGGGCAGCGTGCCGTGCAGTCTGGACCGGCCTGTTGCCGGTGATGAACGGCGCGATGATCGACCTGAAGTGCCTCGATCCCGAGATCCACCTGGCGATGACCGGCCAGCCCAACGATCAGGTGCTCGACAGCATCCGCTATCTCGATGCCGTCGACCGTCTGTACGAGGTGCGCCTGCTGCTGCTGCCGGGGGTCAACGACGGCCCCCATCTACTGCGACGCACCGCTGCTTGGTTGGCCGACATCAACCCGACGATGCGCGTCAAGCTCATCGGCTTCCGTCCGCACGGCGTGCGGCC
>JAYTNH010000312.1:0-1633 GCA_043748395.1 Ilumatobacteraceae bacterium
GGCGATCCGCCCCTGAATGCGGTGCTGGATGGTCTCCAACTCGGTCATCACCATGACCTTGATCGTACACCTGTTCGACCACCGAGCCAACAGGTTTCCACCACCCATCTGTGACTGACATACCCGCTGACCTGCTATTCATCAAAGCGATACCCATGAGGGACATCGGCCGATTACCGACCGCCGACGAGCATCAACACCCCTTGGAGCCGGTCATCTAGTACGTGGGGAACTTGGCCTTGTCGGGGAGGCCCGAACGCAAGGTGATGGCCTCGCCGGCGGCTTGAGCGTCGGCGTAGAGCTTGGCTTCGTCGATGGTGGTGATGCGGCCGGCTTCGACCACCACTCGCCCGTCGACGAACACGGTGTGCACTCCACGACCGTCGGCCGACCACACCAGTTGGTTGATCACGTTGAGCAGCGGTCGCCACTCGGGCCGATCGGTGTCGTGCAGCACGATGTCGGCCTTCTTGCCCGGCTCGAGCGAACCGATCTCGTCCTGCAACAACATGGTGCGGGCACCGCCCAGCGTTGCCATCTCGTAGGCCATCTCGGCGGGGAACAGCTGCGGATCCATGCGCGCGTCCTTGAACAGCCCGGCCACCAGGTACGCGGCACGATGTAGGTCGGAGTAGTTGGAGGCGTTGTTGCCGTCGGTGCCAATGCTCACGTTGATGCCCGCCTGCACCATTTCGGGCATGAGCCCCACCTGGGTGATGCCGTAGCTCACCTTCAGCGCCGTCGTGGGGCAATGCGCCACCGACACGCCGTTGGCGGCCATCACGTCGACCTCGCGTTGATCGACCCGCACACAATGGGTGATCGCAACGTCGGGCCCGAGCACGCCGATCTCGGCGAGGTGGATCATGGGGCGCTGACCGAACTCGGCGATGAATCCGTCGGGGTCGGACATCGCCGGCGACATGTGGAAGCTCATGCCGACGCCGTGCTCGCTGGCCAGCGACCGTGCGGCCTTCCACAGCGGATCGCTGGCGGTGGTATGACCCACCAGGATCGACCATGCACCGATGCGCCCGCCGGCGACCGACTTGAGGTCGGTGAGTTGGCGTTCGAGGTGGGCGATGGCCTGATCGGTGCTCTGCTGGTACACACCCGGCTCGGGCGGAAGGTCCCACACCCAACGACCGACGCGCCCGCGAATGCCCACCTCGACCAGACCGTCGACCACCTCGTCGAGGAAGCGGATGGTGCCTGCTTCGAGGAACGAGGTAGTGCCCGACTTGAGCATCTCGACAGCAGCGAGCTGGCCCGACAAGCGCTCTTCAGCCGCGGAGTACACCGAGTAGAGCTGACACAGCCAGACGAACACGTTCTCTTCGAAGGGCGTGTCGTCGGGTACGTAACCCCGCGTAAGCGGCTCGCCGGTGATGTGGATGTGCGTGTTCACCATGCCGGGCGTGACGACGAAGCGCTCGCCACCTACCACCTTGGCGTTCGGGTACTGTTGTTCGAGCGCGTCGGCCTTGCCAACTGCAACGATGCGATCACCATCGATCACCACGGCCCCGTGGCGAATGATGTCGCGTGTGGCGTTCATCGTTACGACGTGTGAGCCCTTGATCAGCGTGGTGTCAGCCATGCCCATCGACTTTAGTCCGACCGTGTCGACGCT
>JAYTNH010000313.1:0-2151 GCA_043748395.1 Ilumatobacteraceae bacterium
CATGGCAGCTGCCGCGGCGCGCTTGAGGCTGAGTGGGTCGAGTGGCTTCACGAGGAAGCCGTCGGCAGCGCAGCGTTTGGCGAGGTGGATGTCGGGTGCACGATCGAGCAGTAGCAGTACGTTGACGTACGGCAGTCGGTAGTCGCTGTGATCGAGGCGTAGGTCCATGGTGACGGCCATGCCACCCTTCGAGCCGATCTGCATGTCGCACACCACGAGATCGGTGTTGCGATCGGCAACCAACGTGCTGACCAGCCGGCCTTCGCGGCAGATGGTGAACGACACATCGGGCCCGCCCAGCGCGGCCGTGACGTCGGCGACGACGGAGTCGGAGTCGGTGGCGACGAGGATGTGCACGGGGGTGACGCTATCCGTTCGCCGGCTCGGCGGCGAAGAGCAGCGACCTGATGGTGTCGAGCCCGTCGAGGTCGTGCACGTCGCCGGGCAGCAGCGGCACCCATGTGGCCGGCGTCCTGGCGAACTCGAGCAGCGGTTCGAGGTTGCGGCGCTCTGTCGCGGCCATGGCCCGCAACTCGACCAGGTTGTCGTACAGCGCGGCCTTGTCGGCGCTGGTCGGGCGACGTCGGGGGGGCTCACCGAACACCGGGGTCGACCGGTTGACGACCAGCGCCGCGACCGACAACGCCGATTCGCCCAAGCGCGCGGCGAAGTAGCGCGCTTCATCCACCGTGTCGGAGCGCGGCGACGCGACGAGCACGAACTTGGTCTCGTCGCTGCGGAGCAGCGCCATCACCTGGTCGGCACGCTCACGAAAGCCGGTCTCCATGCCGGCGAATGCCTGGAAGAAGGCGATGGCGTCGGTGAGCACCTCGCCACCCACCACCTTGCCGATAGTGCGCAGCAGCGGTTGTGCCGCCAGGTTGAGCACCTTCAACCCGCGCTTGGTGGGCACCATCAGCAGGCGGAACAACGGGTGATCGAGCAAGCGCGTGAGCGTGCCAGGTGCATCGAGGAAGTCGAGCGCATTGCGTGTTGGCGGGGTGTCGACGATGACCACATCGAAGCGTTCGTCGAGGTGCAAGTCATGCAGTCGTTCAGCCGCCATGTACTCCTGGGTGCCGCTGAACGACCCGGCCACGTTGCGGTAGAAGTTGTTGGCCAGGATGCGCTCGGCCTGCTCGGGCGAACCGGCGTTCGCGGCGACCAGACCATCGAACGTGGTGGCCGCGTCGAGCATCAGCGCCCACAGCTCACCCGGTGCATCGCCCGACAAGTTGCCCGACAAGTTGCCCGACAAGTTGAGGGCCAGTCGCGTGGGCTCGTTGGTGAGCCCTCCGGCAATGCCCAATGCGTCGGCAAGGCGTTTGGCAGGGTCGATCGTCACCACTACGGCGCGCCGACCCAGCCGTGCCGCTTGCATGCCCAAAGCAGCAGCGCTGGTGGTCTTGCCGACGCCGCCCGATCCGCAACACACCACCACCCGGGCCGTGCCGATCACCTCGTCGAGCGCGCTCATCGGGTGCCGCCGGCGAGCCACGCTGCGGCGAGCTCATTGACCAACGCCAGATCGAGGTGGCTGCCTGCCACGAGCGGGAGGTGGATCTGGGGGAGCGCGAGTTCGTCGCTCAGCCGGGTCGATTCGGCGAGGTGCAGCGCGCGGCGGGCGTTGCGGAACTCGGCTGCCACGCGCATCGCCGAACCCGCCGGCGCGGCATCGGCCGCCAGCATCGCGCCGAGGTCGATGCCGTTCACCACCACCGGACCGAGATGGGCGTGGACTCGTTCTTCGAGCGCGTACGCAGTCTCGATCATCTCGTTCACCGGCGTTGTCTCGGGCAATGTGACCAGCACCACCTGCACTCGTTCGGCATCACGCATCATCTCGGCCACCTCGGTGGCCTGGGTTCTGAGTGGGCCTCCGCGCACGGTGTCGAGCAGGCTCTGGGCCGACATCAGAAACGTGATGGCATGACCGGCGGCCGGACCATCGACCACAATGAGGTCGTAGTCGCCGCTGCGCTCGAGCTGCTTGATCTTGCCGAGCACCACGATGTCGTCGATGCCAGGCGCGGCGGTGGCCACCACGTCGATGACCCCGCTACTCGCCAGGCGCTTGGCCACCCGCTTGAGCCCGTGCGTCTCGAGGTATTCGGCCAGCGCCGCCTGGGGCGTGATGGTGAGGTTGGGCAC
>JAYTNH010000314.1:0-3878 GCA_043748395.1 Ilumatobacteraceae bacterium
GCGATGGCGGCCCCAAACGCGACCGCCGGATGCAGTTCCATGGTGCGGGACGTGATGCGCGGCAAGAACAAGTAGTTCTCGAGCTGTTGGTAGATGACCACGAACACCAACACCACCAGAGCACGCGGCGGCGAGTCGACGAACGTCACGACGATGGGCAAAAAGCCAGCCAGGTAGGTACCGACCACCGGCAAGAACTGGCTGATCACGCCCACCCACAATGCCAGCGCGATGGGGGCTTGCGTGCCAACCGCCTGCAACATCACCCAGTGGAAGAACGCGGACAGACCGGCGAGCAATGCCCTGCTGTACAGGTAGCCACCTGTCTTCTCGATCGCGAGCTCCCACGTATCGAGCACGCTTCGCTGGCGTTCGGGACGTAGCCGGCGACAGATCGCCCGCCGCAGCTTCGGGCCATCGGCGACGAGATAGAACGTGAACAGCATTGCCGACAAGGCCTGTACGAGCAGGCCCAAGGCCGTGACCGACAGTTCCACCACCTTGCCCTGCTGGCTGCGGATGAATCGCTGCACGCGACCTTCGGGCTCGTTGATCGATTCGATCACCTGGTTCGCGTCGATGTGCGTACCGAACGTGCTGTTCAGGAAGTCGACCGTGCGGTTGACGTACTTCTCGGAGTTGCCGAGCAGGTCGGCGATCTGCTGACCCACCAGCGTTCCGATAGCGATGACGAAGATCAAGAAGGTGAGCAGCACGCCGACCAGGATGACGATGGTGGCCGTGCCGCGCCGCCAACCGCGCGCAGTAGCCGGTTGACACCTGGCTCGACCGCCAACGACAAGAACAACGAAACCAACAACAGCACCAGCAGCCCGCTGAGGCTGCGGAAGATGTAGCGACCCGCGATCGTGGCAACGAATCCGAGCCAAAAGACCAGCATTGCCTTCCACACCCAACGCGGCATGTGCTCGGGCGCTCGGTCGGGGAGATGCGAATCGGTCATCAGATGCGAGCGTACTGACCGGCAACCCGCTGAAGGGTGGAGGCTAGATCGCCACGCGACTCGACGACGACATCGTCGAGCTCGAGCCATTCGGCCATCGACCGCAGTTCGGTCGTCAGGCGTGGGGCAATCTCGTCGATGGGCACACCGTGCTCTGCGTACGAACCTTGCACCAACAGCCGCCCGGTCGCTCGGTCGGCCTTGAGGTCGACCCGCCCCACGAGTTCGTCACCGAACAACACGGGTAGTACGTAGTACCCGTACTGCCGTTTCGGCTTTGGTGTGTAGATCTCGATGCGGTAGTGGAAACCGAACAGGCGCTCGGCTCGATCACGATTCCACACCACCGGATCGAACGGGCTCAACAGTGCGCACGCGTCGATGCTGCGCGGCACCTTCGTTTGGGGATGCACATATGCGGGCTTGCTCCAGCCCTGTACCTCGACCGTCGACAAGCGCCCGTCCTCGACCAATTCACTGATCAGGGGCTTGCACACGGTGGGTTTCTGTCGGTGGTAGTCGGCCAGGTCGGTGAGGGTGCCAATGCCGTGATGACGCGCCGCCAGTACGAGCAGCTCCTTGCGCGCCTCAGGCTCCGATGGCGTCGGTCGTGCCAGCACGTGGGCAGGGATGACGCGCTCGGTGAGGTCGTACATGCGTGCGAAGTCGGCCGGACGCCGAGTTGCGGTGACCCGGCCGCACCAGAACAGGTGCTCCAACGCGATCTTCGCGTCGTCCCAGTCCCACCACGACCCCTTCTTGCCGACCCGCTCCGACAAGTCACCAGCGGCAACTGGTCCATCGGCTTCGATGCGGCGGTACACCTCGTCGGCATAACCGGGCCGCCGAGTTTCGAGTTGGGTGACGCCGCTCCACTTGTGATGACGCTCCATCTGCCACCGGTGCAGATGATGCTGGTCGGTGGGCACATGAGATGCCTCGTGCACCCAATACTCGAACAACTCACCAGCAGCGGTGGCATCGGGGATCAGTGATCGGGGGTGCGGACCAAGCCTTGCGAACAACGGCAGCTCTTGGCTGCGCACCAGCACGTTGACCGAGTCGATCTGGATCAGGCCAATGCGGTCGAGTACTCGCCGCAGATGGCGCCGATCGATGCGGCCCGTGGGGCGTGCGGCGCCGAAGCCTTGTGCGCCGAGCGCTACTCGCCGCGCGGCGGATGCTGAGAGTCGCTCAATCGGCAACGGCGATGCTGACCGAGTTGATCACGACCGCCTCGCGCGGGCGATCGCTGCGGTCGGTCTCTACGCGCTGCATTGCGTCGATCACGTCGAGCCCCTTCACGACTTGACCGAAGTGGTTGTACTGCGGGGGCAGCCCGACGCCGTTCTGCCCCGTGATGAGGAAGAACTGGCTGCCGTTGGTGTTCGGGCCTGCGTTGGCCATGGCGAGCGAACCGATCTGGTATCGCTGCTTCACCGGCTCGTCAGCGAACTTGTAACCAGGGCCACCTGTGCCGGTGCCGGTGGGGTCGCCGCCCTGACACATGAAGCCATTGATGATGCGGTGGAAGATGATGCCGTCGTAGTAGTGGTAGCCGGCGAGGAAGACGAAGTTGTTCACCGTGTTGGGGGCATTGATGGCGTCGAGCGCGATCACCACGGTGCCCAGGGTGGTCTGCATCGTCGCCGTGTAACGCTTGGTCGGGTCAATGCCCATCTCGGGCGCCTTGGCGAACTTCTGGGTCACGGGCGCGGAACCATCAAGAGCAGGAAAATCGTGAGACATGCCAGCGAGGCTACCGGAGCAGTATCAGCGCGCCCTCCGCGAACACACCGACGATTTCTGGGAGGCTGCTGTGACGGTTTGTGTCGGTGATGCCACCCAGTTACTCGGCACGTCGATACCGCGCGATGAGATCAGGCGCCCACCGCTGCAGGTTTTCCTCGATCCGCCTGGCCACCTCTGCCGGCCCTCCGGTGACCTGGTGCCAGGTGACGTGCACGACGATGAACCCAGCGGCGCTCAGATCGGCGTTGCGCATCCGGTCGAACTCGAACTGATCACGATCCAGTCCGTGCGATGCCCAGCCGTCGCACTCGATCAACACGACCGACCCGCGGATCCGAAAGTCCACTTCGTACCCCGCCACCATCTCATGGAAGTCGGCGGGTGGCAGCCGGTGGGTACGTAGGAGGACCATCATCCGGAGTTCGAGTTCGCTGTCGGCCGGAGCCCCCTCGATCGACACTGCCTCCATCGCTTCGCGAAGCGCGCCTATGCCGTGGTGGCCGCGGCTGGCATGGCGGAGCAGAACGGCTTTGATCGCGTCAGGCCGAACCACCCGCATCGCAAGCAAACCCTCCATGGCTGAACGCACACCCCGCGAATCAACTGCGCCAAGATCGACCAGCATTCGCAAAGGACCCGTCGTGGGAACTCCGTATCGAACGAGCGGCCGAAGTTCAAGCAGGTCACGGGGTCGATGGACAACGACCCCAGCCAGTGTCGCCTCCCGCGACCGCCGTGGCAAGATGACGTCGACAGGGTCGTAATCCGGCCGATTCACTCCCCAGAGATGCGCTGCTGATCGATGCGACGCCATCGCTCCCGAGCCGGCTCCCCACACCGCTGCGAGAATGGTTTGTTCGCGGCTTCGTGGAGCTCCCGCGAGCCGGGCCACGCCCGGATGGAGTTGCTCCAGCTTTCCGGCCTCGATCGCGCGAAACCAACTGCGAGCTGAAACTCCGAGTCGCTCAGCAACCTTGCGGCTGATCAGCCCGTGATGGGTCGAGGCGAATGCGTCCAAGTGCGCGGCTCTCATGCATCCAAGGGCAACCATTCACCACAGCAGACGGCAAAGTCCACCGAACTGGGCGGTGCCGATGACGGAAATCGTCACCCCCGCCGCCCAGAACCCGGGCCGGGCGGGCGGGGCGGGCGGGGCGGGCGG
>JAYTNH010000315.1:0-9327 GCA_043748395.1 Ilumatobacteraceae bacterium
ATGACTTCGGGCATCGACGACGAAGCCAAGCAGGTGTACGCCAAGCGCCGCGTCCCCTTGCGGCGTTATGGAGAACCCGAGGAGGTTGCGCACATGACGCTCAACTTGTGCCTTCCGGCATCGAGCTTCGTCAACGGCGCGATCATCCCCGTCGACGGTGGCATGACCATTCGCCACACGTAAGCCGCCACACCTACCCCCGAAGCCAAAGTTCGAGATGAGAGGCGGGGAATCAGGGGGTGTAGGGGTCGAAGATGCCGGTGAGGCCGGTGGGGTGTTCGCCGATGGCGAGCTGCTCGAGGATGCCGACACCTTGCTCGGTGGTGCCATCGGGGCCGATGTACGTGGCGCGGCACAGCGCCTGGATGTGAATGTTGTCGCGGGTGCAGGGGGTCTCGACCGGCAGCGTGAGGCGTTCGCCCGCGACCGACGACTCGCCCTTCCACCAGCCGTGCCCGAACTCGGGATGGCCGTATCCGAGCCCGCGCATCTGGAACTCGTACATCGGCTCGAGTCGCACGGTGTGCACGTGGTCGTTCCAGTCGACGAGGTCGTACTCGAACCGGGTCGCCCAACGAGTTCCCGGACGCCACCCGACCCGCCAATCGACCGTGCGCATGAGCTGTGGTTGCGCACTGCCGTCGGGTACCAGTGCGCCCACTTCGTGCCAGCGTCGTCCGTCGCCGAAATCGTTGACGTCGAAATGGGTGCTGAACGTTGGAAAGCTGACCGGCGCCCACAACCAAAAGAACTGCGGCGCCTGCACCGGCGCACCCGATGGAGCTGGCTCGCCCACCGGACGCACACCCCACGACCGATCGCGCGATCCGCAGACCTCGGTGGGTGTTACGTCGCGACGTTGTCCGTCGACCTCGATCCAGCCTGTCCACGTGCCGAACTGTGTGAGGCGGGTGTAGTCGAAGAACGTTCGCACACCGACCCGTTGGAAGAAGTGTGGTTCTTCGATCGCGGGTGACCGTGAGGTGAACGTGAGCTCGGCCCTCAACGCCTGGTCGGGCGCGTCGACCTTCATGCGCAGCACATGCAGCGGCTCGACCACCTCGACATGAATGGGCCCAACTGTGGTTGCATCGCGGCGGTCGAGCGGGGCGCGCTGCGACGCGAACACACTGATCTGCTCGCCGTTGACGACCACGCTGAATGCTGCATCGACCACGTGGCGGTTGGGGTACAACCCCATCGCCAGCCCGAAGTACAGCGAACCGTCATTCGAGTAGCCGTTGAAGAAGTACCGGTCGTAGTGGTTGAGGTCGGCGGTGGCCGTGTGCGCCACGGGAACGCACGCCTGGTGGATCGGGTAGTCGTCGAAACTGGTGAGCACCCACGCGACCGTAGCCACCGCCCTCGTAGCCTGGCCGCATGGCACGTCTTCGCGCGATCGTCGGTCGGGTGCGTGGCGAAGGTTTCACACCCACCGAGTTCCGGCGCATCTGCCAGGCCTCGCTCATCTCGCTGTGCGCGATCGTGGTAAGTGGCGCTGCTGTGCGACTCACCGGTTCGGGCCTCGGCTGTGACGACTGGCCGTACTGCAACACCGACAAGTTCGTCGACGTCTCCTCGAAGCATTCGGCCATCGAGCAGATCAACCGGTTGTTCACGTTCGTGGTCGGCGTCGCGGTGGTGCTCGCGGCCCTGGGAGCCTGGTATCGGCGTCCACGACGGCGCGATCTGCTGTGGATCTCGATCGCGATCGTGGTGGGCATTCCTGCGCAGGGAATCGTCGGTGCAATCGTGGTGTGGACCGATCTGCACCCTGCAACGGTGCAACTGCACTTCGTGTTGTCGATGGTGTTGGTGGCACTGGCGGTGGTGATGCTCCGTCGGGCAGGTGAACCAGACGGGGCCATGCGGGTTGGGGCGGTCGTGCCTCGTACGGCGCGGCGCGTGCGTGTGTTGGTGGTCTGGACGGCGTTGGCTCTTGTGGCAGGCACCGTGGCGACCAACACCGGTCCTCACGCGGGCGACGATAAAGCTCGACGCTTCTTCGGTTCAGAGAGCGACGTCAATGGACACGCGTTGCAGTGGGTCACGCGTGTTCATGCGGCCACTGTGTGGGTGGCCGTGGCCATGGCGGTGTGGCTTGGCTGGCACCTCAGACGACTGAGCCATGACCGCAAGGTGCTCGACGCCCCGCTCACCACGTGGTGCATCGTGGCCGTGGCGCAGGGTGGCCTTGGCTACGTGCAGTACGCCTCGGGTCTGCCGTCAGTGCTGGTGGGCTTTCACGTCGCCGGTGCTACGGCGCTGTGGGCGACCACCGTGTGGTTGTGGACCGCAACGACCAGGGTGACTTCCACCGGCTGAAGGCTGCGTCGATCAGCTGCGTCGGTCAGCAGTACCGCTGCAGTTCGCCAATACAGCTGCGGAAGGTGTTGACGGTGTCGTTGATGATGTCGCCAACAGGTCGCACTGAGTCGATGCGGCCGGCTACCTGGCCCGTCAGGGCGATGGCCGCCTCCATGTCGCCGCCGAAGTACAGATCGAGGGCCCGACCGAACTCACCCATGTCGACGTGATCTTGATGCTCGAGCCGCGTGGTGCGCTCAGTGCGCAGCGCTCGAAGGCCTGGCTTCGAGAAGCGGTTGAGGAACACGGTGTCGGTTTCGGCCGCGTTCACGATGGCGTGCTTCCAGTTGTCGTGCACGGGCGATTCGGCGGCGCTCACCATGCGAGTGCCCATCTGCACGCCTTCTGCGCCGAGTGCGAATGCTGCAGCCATGCCGAGTCCGTCGGTGATGCCGCCGGCAGCGATGATCGGTACGTTCGTCTTCGACGCGACGAGCGGTAACAGCACCATGGTGGCCACGTCGCGAGGGTTCTTGAACCCGCCGCCTTCGCCCCCCTCGACCACCAGCCCGTCGACGCCGGCATCGATGGCCTTGAGCGCGCCGGCGAGCGTGGGAACGACATGGAACACCGTGAGTCCGGCGGCCTTGAGTTGCGCCGTGTACTTCGTGGGATCGCCCGCTGATGTGGTGACGAACTTGACCCCCTGAGCAACGACGAAGTCGACGATTGCGGGGTCGCGCACAAAGGCCTGGGCGATGTTCACACCAAAGGGCTTGTCAGTGAGATCGCGCATCATCTCGATCTCGCGTCGCACTGCGTCGAGCTCGCCCGACGATGTCTCGATGATGCCGAGGCCCCCGGCATTGCTGACGGCTGATGCCAGTTGCGATCGGGCGATCCACCCCATGGGCGCCTGCACGATGGGGTAGTCGACACCGAGCAGTTCGGTGACTCTGGTGCGTACTGGGGCGGGTCGATCGTTCATCGACCGAACCCTACGGAGCCACCGCCCCGAACACAGGGTCGTACAAGTGGTGACAATCGTTGGCGGTGACCACGGTCGGCCCGCCGAGCCCGATGCGCACCGCTGTGACGCTGGTGTTCTCGACGTTGATCACCATGCTGCGGTGCGCGCCCCACAGATGGGCGATGTATGCGCTGATGACGCCGCCGTGCGCAACGACGGCGATGGTCTGGTCGACGTGCTGCGCGGCGAGCTCGTCGATCACTGCCGCCACCCGCTGACGGAACACGTCGTCGCCTTCGGCGCCCGGTATGCCGTCCCAGCGGCCGGTGAGGCTCCATGCAACCCACTCGGGATCGCGGATCGCGGCACGGCGGCGGAACTCACCGTTGCTCCAGTCGCCGAGGCGCACCTCTTCGAGATCGGGGAAGATGCCGACGGGGAGGTTGCGTTGGGTGGCGAGCGGCAGCGCCGTGTCGTGTGCGCGACGAAGGTGCGAGCTGTACACGGCGTGAATGGTCTTCAACTCGAGTCGTGCGGCGAGCGCGGCGGCCTGCTGCACCCCGATGACGTGCAGCGGGGGATCGGCTGACTCGGGCGTGCCGGGCACCACGTCGGCTGACCGTCCGTGGCGGATGAGCAACACCTCGCATTGCTGTGCGGCCACGGCCAGGTCGAGGCTCGGCTGGGGAATGGCTTGGGGGTCGGGATCTGTCGGTGTGGGAGACGTCATCAGTCTGCGACCGTAGCGCCAGGGTGCCGTCCGGAGCGGGCCGTTACCACCAGTCCGGCGAGTACCACCGCGACGCCCAACCAGCCGAAGGCACCGATCGGCTCATCGAGCACGACCACGCTGAGCAACGCCGCCGTGATCGGTTCGGCGAGGGTGAGGGTGATGACCGTAGGCGCCGAGAGGTGACGCAGGCCCCGACCGTAGAGCGTGTACGCGACTCCTACAGTGAACACACCGAGGTAGGCGGCCATGGCGGCACCCGTGGTGCTGCTCAGCCAGCCGACGTGTTGTGTGAACAGCAACGGACTCACCATCACTGCAGCAGTGGTGAACATTGCTGCCATCGTCGCGGTGCTGTCGAGACCAGTTTCGATCTGACGCTTGGCGATGGTGGCGTACACCGCCCAGCCCAGGCCGGAGGTGAACGCCGCAACAACACCGAGGGCGTCGACGCGCTCAACTCCACCCACCAAGCCGAGCATGGCCACCCCGGTGACCCCAATCGTGGTGCCGAGCACCCACGGGCGTGGTGGCCATCGTCGCCGCAGGATCGAGTCGAGCACCCCGGAGAACACTGGTCCGCTGCCGATGGTGACCACAGTGGCCAGCGCTACGCCGGTGCGCGTGGTGCCGACGAAGAAGCACAACTGGTACACAGCGACGGCGACTCCGCCGAGCAACACCAAGGGCATCTGCGACCGCCAGGGCCGTGGAGCAACGGGCCGATCGAAAGCGGCGACTACGCACAACGTGGCTCCACCGATGAGCAGGCGCACGGCCGCCGACCCCAACGCGCCGGCCGCTGCGGGACCGCGCTGCAGCACCGTGCCGGTCGTTCCGAACAGGCAGGATGCGGTGACCACCGCGAGTGTGGCAAGCTGTCGACGTTCGGGGGTTCGCATGGCGGCGTCACACTATTGACGCCGACAGGCCGAGCATCACCCGCGACTGACCTTACCGATCAACCCAGCGTGCTGGTGGTGGAGAAGCGCAAACTTGGTGAACAGACGACTTACACAACTGGTACTCGCCCTCCTTGCAGCGCTGACGGTGCTCGGTCTCGTGTCGTCGCCCGCGAACGCCCTCGCCGACCTTTCCTTCAAGGTCAGAGTGCAAGATCAGACCAAGGACGACAACGGCAAGTCGTCGAAGACCCCAGTGCCTGGGGTCACCATCACGGTGCTCGACGAAGCTGGCGCGGTGGTGGTGCAGGGTGTCACCGACGCTCAAGGCGAGGTCCTGCTGCTCATCGGCCCGCGCGGTAACTACACCGTGGTACTCGACGAATCGACGCTGCCCGAGGGGTTCGCGCTCACCGAGCAGACACCTGCCGAACGCGCCGTCATCGGTGAAGACTCGCGAACCGACACGATCACGATCAACTACTTCACCGGTAAGGCCAGCCGGGCCAGCATCGGCTGGTGGTCGCAGATGGCCCAACGCCTTGCCGACGGCGCCCGGTTGGGACTCATTCTGGCGATGTGCTCGGTGGGGTTGTCGCTCATCTTCGGCACCACCGGCCTCACCAACTTCGCCCACGGCGAACTGGTCACGATGGGCGCCATGGTGGCCTATCTGCTGTCGGTCACCTGGAACTTCATGCCCTTGCTCGTCGCCATACCCATAGCCGTCGTCATCGGGGGACTGCTCGGTCTCGGGTTCGACGGAGTCGTGTTCGGGCCACTGCGCAAACGCAAGATCGGGTTGGTTTCGCAGTTGGTGGTCAGCGTCGGCCTGTCGATCCTGCTCAAGAACTTCGTACTGTCCCGATTCGGCGGCCGTACCAAGCAGTTCACCGACTACAACCAGCAGACCAACATCAAACTCGGTCCGATCGGCATCACTCCTCGCGACCTGATCACCTCGATCGTTTCGCTCGTCGTGCTGCTGTTGGTGGCTGTCACCCTCACCAAGTCGCGCATCGGCAAAGCAACCCGCGCGGTCAGCGACAACCCCGATCTGGCGTCGTCAACCGGTATCGACAGCCAGAAGATCATTCGCATCGTGTGGTTCGTCGGCGGCGCTCTCGCTGCCCTGGGTGGCATCTTCCGCGGTCTCGACGAAGGACTCACGGCTTTCATGGGCTCCGATCTCATCTTCTTGATGTTCGCCGGAATCACGCTGGGCGGTCTCGGGTCGGCGTACGGAGCCCTCGTCGGCGGTTTCATCGTCGGCCTGTTCGTTGAGGTCTCCACCCTGGGCTTTCCCATCTTTCCCGAGGGTTGGCCCCGTCCACTGTCGTATCTGCACGACGGAGTGCCAACTGAACTGAAGAACGTGCCGGCCCTGCTGGCGCTCGTGGTGATTCTGCTGGTCAGACCCCAGGGCATCCTCGGGCAAAAAGAGCGAGTGGGCTGAGGGGAACCGAGATGATTGCTTACAGCCTCGACTGGAACAACGTTGCCGTCGCCTCGCTCAGCGCCTTCTTCGGCGTCAACGCCATGTATTACGCCATCGCTGCGATCGGCCTCAACGTGCAGTTCGGCTATGCGGGTCTGCTCAACTTCGGCCAGGCCGGTTTCATGGCCTGTGGCGCCTATGCGCTCGGCATGACCAGCCACTACTTCGGCATCTCCTTGTGGTGGGGCATTCTGTTGGGAGTGGTATATGCCGTGGGGCTCGGCCTCATCATGGGCATCCCCACGCTTCGATTGCGGGCCGACTACTTGGCCATCGTCACCATTGCGCTCGCCGAAGTTGTTCGGCTTACCGTGCGGTCGGTCAGTTTCAAGACCTACTACAACGGCAGCGATGGCATCAACGGCTTCGCCGAGGAGTTCCGGCAGGTCACCCCATTCAATCAGAGCGGACGATACGAGCTCTCGCCGTTCGCCGATTCGGTCAGCACCGGCGGGGCGATTGCATTGTGGGTTGCCTTCGTGCTCACGGCGCTGCTGTTCGGGATGATGACGGCCCAGAAGCTCAAGTCGAGGAAGTCGTGGCCGCTTGTTCCAGTGTGGCTCGCTAGTGCTGCTGCGTACCTCGGTTTGCTGCTTGCGATCTCCACCAAGCTCATCTATCCAGGTCTCCAGTTCAAGTCCATCACGGTCGGGTGGGTGATCGTGGCCATCCTCGGTTGGCTGGTGTGGTTGCTCATGCGCAGTCCGTGGGGGCGTGTGCTCAAGGGCATCCGCGAAGACGAAGAGGCGGTGCGCAGCCTCGGCAAGAGTGTGTACAGCTACAAGATGCAGGCGCTCATCCTTGGCGGAGTCATCGCCACCTTCGCTGGCATGATGCTCTCACTCGACCGCGGTTCGGTGCAGCCCGACAACTACAGCCGCGACGTCACGTTCTTCGTGCTCACCGCACTGGTGCTCGGTGGAGCGGCAAAGGTGTCGGGGTCGATCGTCGGGCCGATGCTGTTCTGGGGCGTGCTGGCGTTCACCGACGTGTTCTTGAACGAGCTGTACAAGGCTTGGGGGAACAACATCTCGATCTTCGGTATCGAGCTCATCGCCAGCCCGAGCCAGATCGGTCAGTTCCAGCAAATGCTGGTGGGAGCCATGCTCATCTTGCTGATGGTCTTCAGACCGCAAGGCCTGTTCGGAAACCGGAAGGAGATGGCCCTCGATGGACGTTGAGCTCAGCGAGGTGGCGCAGCAGGCCAAGGCCGCGCTGGCGGGTGTCGAGCCCGCTCCGGGCGCGGCCAAGCCCGATCCCATCCTGGTCGCCGATGGCGTGCGCCGCACGTTCGGTGGCATCGTGGCTGTCGACGTCGACCACTTCGAGGTGCAACGCGGCTCGATCACCGCGCTCATCGGACCAAATGGTGCCGGCAAGACCACGTTCTTCAACCTGCTCACCGGTTTCGACAAGCCCAACACCGGCACGTGGCAGTTCGGCGGTCGTCGCATGGAAGGCGTTGCTGCACACAAGACCGCCGCGCTCGGCATGGTGCGCACGTTCCAGCTCACCAAGAGCCTCACCAAGATGTCGGTCATCGAGAACATGAAGCTTGGTGCCACGCAACAACGCGGCGAGAAGCTCTGGAACGGTCTGTTCCCTTTCCTCTGGAAGCATCAAGAGTCCGAGATCGAAGCTCGCGCCGACGAACTGCTCTCTCGGTTCAAGCTCGACCACATGCGCAACGAGTACGCCGGCACGTTGTCGGGCGGCCAGCGCAAGTTGCTCGAGATGTCACGTGCGCTGATGACTCGACCCAAGTTGGTGATGCTCGACGAGCCGATGGCCGGAGTGAACCCTGCGCTCAAGCAGAGCCTCAACGCGCACATCAAAGGGCTACGCGACGACGGCATGACGGTGCTGTTCGTCGAGCACGACATGGACATGGTGAACGACATCTCCGACTGGGTCATCGTCATGGCCGAGGGCCGACTGATCGCCGAGGGGACACCCGACGACATCTCGTCGAACCCCGCCGTGATCGACGCCTACCTCGGCGCCCACCAAGGCAAGTCGCTGATGGAGGACGCATGACCACGGTCGAACCCCCCGCACAACCGGTGCTCGAGGCAACCGAACTGGTGGCCGGTTACATCCCCGAGGTCAACATCCTCGACGGCTGCAACGCGGTGGTCGGCCCTGGCGAGTTCGTCGGCATCATCGGTCCCAATGGCGCCGGTAAGAGCACGCTACTCAAAGCGATTCTGGGGCTGTGCAGCATTCGCTCCGGCCAGGTGATGCTCGGCAGTAGCGACATCACCGGCATGAAGGCCCACCAACTCGTCAGTCGTGGCGTCGGCTATGTGCCGCAGACCAAGAACGTGTTTCCCAGTCTCACCGTCACTGAGAACCTCGAGATGGGCTGCTACCTGCGTCCAAAGGTGTTCAAAGAGCGCTTCGCCTACGTCACCGCGTTGTTTCCGCGGCTGCTCGAACGCCGTCACTCTCGCGCAGGTGCGCTGTCGGGTGGCGAGCGGCAGATGGTGGCCATGGGTCGCGCGCTCATGCTCGAGCCGACGCTGCTGTTGCTCGACGAGCCGTCTGCCGGCCTGTCACCGCATCTGCAAGACGAGGTGTTCTTGCAGTGTCGTGCCATCAACCAAACAGGTGTAGCCATCTTGATGGTCGAGCAAAACGCGCGTCGCTGTTTGCAGGTGGTCGACAGGGCCTACGTGCTCGATCAGGGCACCAATGCCTACACCGGCACCGGTCGCGAGCTGCTCGCCGACCCTGCGGTGATCGAGCTCTACCTGGGCACGCTCGCCAAGGCCACCGGCGGCTGAACCCGCCCGCGCCGGGTAACTGGGCGGCGACCGTGACGCGCGCCGTCACGCAAGCCGCCCAGAAGCCTGATTGGCACGAAAGCCGCCCAGAATCGGTGGCTCGGCGTGTCGGAAAACGTCGAAGGCCCCGGGCC
>JAYTNH010000316.1:0-6214 GCA_043748395.1 Ilumatobacteraceae bacterium
GTTGGGTGGGAGCGGGTCTGCTCCTGCTCCTCACCGCTGGCCTCGCCCCCGTGGTGTACGCCCAGCCGTCGACGACGGGGCCGATCATCACCCTCGATCCGGGCGTCGTCGAGCTCGGCGATCCGGTGCTGATGACGATCGACGGTTTCCTCTCGTCGTCGGTGACGGTCTCGGTCTGCGGCAACGAGGCACGGCGCGGGTCGACCGACTGCAACATGGCTGCCAGCGAGGGGATTCGTCTCGAACCCGACGGCAGCACCATCGCCCAGATGCCCGTGGCCGCGCCACCGGTGCCGTGTCCGTGCGTGCTCAGGGTGTCGAACCGCACGAACGACGAGGTGGCGATCGCCGCCATCGTGATCACCGATCACCCATCGGGACCCGTGGAAGACGGCCCTCGCGTCGGCACACCACTCGCCGTCACGATCACGGCGGTTGAGGCATCCGCGGGGCCCGTCGCCGCGATCCGCAGCAACCTCGGCGGCCCGGCAAACTACGACGTCACCGTGACCGTGAAGAACACCTCGACCGTGCCCTTGCGCACGATCGCCGCGTCGGGTTCGGCCGGTCGTGGGGCCGACGACTACCTGCTCACCTTGGAGCTCGACGACCCCGGTGAGATCGCGCCAGGTCAGACGTGGCGCCAGACCGTTCGGGCCGTGGTGCCGGCTCCGTCGTTCGGCACGGTGCAGTGGCGGGTCAACGCCTCGGGCGCAGGGCCGTCGGTGGCTGCCTCGGCCACGACCGAACATCGGCCGATCATGCTGATGATCGTGTGCGGGCTCTTGGTCGTCGACGTGTTCCTCTTGGTCATTCGCTGGCGGATCCGTCGGCGTGCGGCGCAGGCTGCCGAAGCGCTGCTCACACTCGCCTGATCAGCGGGTGGCTGTACCGTCGATCACGGTGGGCGCGCCGTTCAGGATGGTGTGGCGCACCCTGCCGCGCAGCACCCGGCCGGCGTAGGGCGTGTTGCGGCTCTTGCTCGCCAGCTTGGCCGGCACCACGGTCCACTCGTTCGTGGGGTCGAACACGGTGATGTTGGCCGGCTCACCCTGCGCGAGGGGCCGACCGTGGCGGTCGCCGATGCCGGCGATGGCCGCAGGCTTCCAGCTCAGCGCGGCGACGATGTGGGCCAGCGGCATCTCGAGTTCGGTGATCGCGAGCGCCAGCGCGGTCTCGAGTCCCAACATGCCGGGCGGCGCCTGGTCGAGCGGCGCTTCCTTGGCCTCGGTGGGGTGCGGCGCGTGATCGGTGGCAATCGCGTCGATCGTGCCGTCGGCCAGTCCCGACTTGATGGCGGCAATGTCGGCCGGGGTTCGTAGCGGCGGGTTCACCTTGTAGAGCGCGTCGTAGCCGATGAGCATTTCGTCGGTGAGGGTGAAGTGATGCGGGGTTGCCTCGGCGGTGACGCTGAGCCCATCGGCCTTGGCGGCTCGCACCAAGGCGACGCTGCGCGCCGTGGACAGGTGCAAGAAGTGCACCGGCGCCCCGGTGAGGCGGCTCAGCTCGATGTCGCGGAACACCATCAACTCCTCGGCGATCGATGGCCAGCCGGGGAGCCCCAAGTGGCTACAGCACGAACCCTCGTGCATGACTGCGCCTTCGGTGAGTGCGCTGACCTCGCAATGCTGCGCCAGCGTGACTCCGATGCCCTTGGCGTATTCGAGGGCACGACGCATGAGTAGCGGATCTTGGACGCCGTTGCCGTCGTCGGTGAACAGTCGAACCCCGGCCGCGGCCATCTCGCCCAACGGTGCCAGCGCAGTGCCGGCGCGGTTCACCGTGATGCAACCCGCAGGAAACACGTCGCACAGACCGGCGCGTGCGCCTTGCGCGCGGACGAACTCGATCACTGCGAGGGTGTCTTGCGCTGGCTCGGTGTTGGGCATTGCCACGATGGCGGTGAATCCACCCAACGCAGCCGCCCGACTACCGGTCTCGATGGTTTCGGCATCTTCGCGGCCGGGCTCACGCAGGTGCACATGCAGATCGACGAAACCAGGAGTGACCATGCAGTCGGTTGCATCGAGCACCTGATCGTTGGCAAGAGCGGCGATGTGTTCGCCGACTTCCATGATCAGGCCGTCGTCGATGGCGACGTCGGCTCGACGCTCACCCGATTGGTCGAGCACGGTTCCGCCGCGCAGCACGAGACGAGTCACGATGCCCCCAAGTCTTGTGTTGGTAAGTCTTGTGTCGGCAAGGTCTGTGTCGGCAAGTCTTGTGTCGGCAAGGTCTGTGTCGGCAAGGTCTGTGTCGGCAAGGTCTGTGTCGGTACTTTCAGTTCGGAGCCCGAGCCGAGCAGGCTGAAGAGCACTGCCATGCGTACGGCAACGCCGTTGGTGACCTGGTTCAAGATGACCGAGCCAGGCAGCTCGCTGGGGTCGACAGCCATCTCGACGCCACGATTCATCGGCCCGGGGTGCATCACGAGTGCGTGCGGCGCAAGCAGGGTGGCGCGGCGCGGGGTGAGGCCATACATCGAGGTGTACTCGCGCAGGCTTGGCAACAACGCTTCGTGCATGCGCTCGCGTTGCACGCGCAGCAGATACAGCACATCGAGATGGGGGAGCAGCGGGTCGAGTTCGTGGCTCACGCTCACCGGCCAGCCGTCGAGCGAGGGTGGCAACAACGTGGGCGGCGCCACCAACGTGACATCGGCGCCGAGTGCTGCAAACGCCAGCGCGTCACTGCGCGCCACCCGGCTGTGCTTGATGTCGCCGACGATGGCGATGCGTAAGCCGTCGAAGCCGTCGCGGCGGTTGAGGCTGGTGCGGATGGTGTAGCAGTCGAGCAGCGCCTGGGTGGGATGTTGGTGCCAGCCGTCGCCGGCATTGATGATGCTGGCCGACGTCCAGCGCGTGACCTGTTGGGGTGTGCCACTCGACTTGTGGCGAATCACGAATGCGTCGACACCCATCGCGCTGATGGTCTCGATGGTGTCGCGCAGGCTCTCGCCCTTGCTGAGGCTGCTGGACGACACCGCGAAGTTCATCGTGTCGGCCGACAGGCGTTTGGCGGCGGTGTCGAAGCTGGTGCGAGTGCGGGTGGAATCCTCGAAGAACAGACTCACCACGTTCTTGCCGCGCAAGGCGGGGACCTTCGGGATCGGCCTGGCACTGATCTCGACCATGTGGTCGGTGAGTTCGAGCATGGCGTGGATGTCGGTGGCCGTGAGGTCGCCGATGGAGAGCAGGTGCTTCATCGGATCGTCACGCCCTCGGCCGACACCCGAACGTCTTCGTCGCTGGCGGTGGGCAGGTTCTTGCCCACGTAGTCGGGGCGGATGGGCAGCTCGCGATGTCCGCGATCGATGATGACAGCGAGCTGCACGGCGCGCGGCCGGCCGTACTCGTTGAGTGCCTCGAGCGCAGCTCGCACGGTGCGCCCGGTGAACAGCACATCGTCGACCAGCACCACGGTGGTTCCGTCGAGCGAGACCGGGATGGTGGTGACGCTGCCAGGCACGATCGGCCTCAGTCCCACGTCGTCGCGGTGAAAGCTCACGTCGATCGCGCCAACAGGCACGGGGTGCGAATCGTCGATCGCGTTCAGCGCTGTGGCCAGGGCGTCGGCAATCCAGACACCGCCGCGCTGCAAGCCCACGAGCACCACGCGTTCGGTGCCGTGGTTGCGTTCGACGATCTCGTGGGCGATACGGGTGAGCGCCCGGCGAACATCGTCGGCACTCAACACTTCTCTGCTCATCAGATCCCTCTCACGTATGGGCCTCACAGGACCCATTTCACGTTCGATCCGACTCTATACGGGCGGGGATGCCCGAATCCATGGTGTGCGCAGGGCTATTGTGTGGTTCTCGCGAATCGGTGCCACAGACTTGGCGTTGTGTTTCGCGGGCGGTAGCATTGCTCCTCGGCCCTGGCCAGCATGCGCGTGCGCATCCACTGGGTTGAACGCCATTGATCGAGGAGAACTCCCCTGCCCAAGCCCAAAGACGACGCCATCGTGCTCGAAGGAACCATTCTCGAGTCTCTTCCCAACGCAATGTTTCGGGTCGAGCTCGAGAACAGTCACAAAGTGCTGGCGCACATCTCGGGAAAGATGCGGATGCACTACATCCGCATTCTCCCTGGCGACAAAGTGCAAGTGGAACTCACCCCGTACGACCTCACCCGGGGTCGCATCACGTATCGATACAAGTAGATCGAAAGCAGACACGACACCATGAAGGTTCGTCCGAGCGTCAAGAAAATCTGTGAAAAGTGCAAGGTCATCAGGCGGCACGGGCGCGTCATGGTGATTTGCGAAAACCCGCGTCACAAGCAGCGTCAGGGCTGAGGAAGAACTACTGATGGCACGAATTTCAGGCGTCGACATCCCCCGCGAGAAGCGGCTAGAGATTTCGCTCACATACATTTTCGGTATCGGCAAGCCGACCGCACAGAAGATTTGCGCCGACACCGGCCTCGATCCCAACGAGCGTGTTCGCAACCTCACCGAAGAAGAGGTCAACCAGATCCGTGCTTGGGTCGACACCAACGCCACTGTCGAGGGCGATCTACGCCGCGATGTGGCCCAAGACATCAAGCGCAAGATCGAGATCGGCTGCTACCAAGGCATCCGTCACCGCAAGGGCCTGCCCGTGCGTGGTCAGCGCACCCACACCAACGCTCGTACCCGCAAGGGCCCGAAGAAGACCGTTGCCAACAAGAAGAAGGCTGTGAGGAAGTAATGGCGAAGCCGAAGCCGGGCGGTCGCCGCCCCCGTAAGCGTGAGCGCAAGAACGTCACGAGCGGAATCGTTCACATCAAAAGCTCGTTCAACAACACCATCGTGTCCATCACCGACACCGAGGGCAACGTCATTTCGTGGGCGTCGTCCGGTGCTGTCGGATTCAAGGGCTCCCGCAAGAGCACCCCGTTCGCCGCACAGCAGGCAGCCGAGAAGGCCGCCCGTGCCGCGATGGAGCACGGTCTGCGCCGTGTCGAGGTGCAGGTGAAGGGCCCGGGTTCGGGTCGCGACACCGCTGTACGCAGCATTCAGAACACTGGCATCGAGGTCACCTCGATCAAAGATGTCACGCCCGTACCCCACAACGGCTGCCGTCAGCCCAAGCGCCGCAGGACCTGATTCAACATGGCTCGTTACACCGGCCCCAAGGTGCGCATCTCGCGCCGCCTGGGCACCAACATCTTCGAGAACGAGAAGGGTCGCAAGGCGCTCGAGCGCCGTCCCTTCCCGCCCGGCCAGCACGGCCGCACCCGACGCCGCAATGCCGGCAGCGAGTACCTCGCTCAACTGCAAGAAAAGCAGAAGGCCAAGTACATCTACGGTGTGCTCGAGCGTCAGTTCCGCAACACGTACGAAGAAGCAGTGCGCATCTCGGGTAACACCGGCGAGAACCTGCTCCGTCTGCTCGAGCAGCGCCTCGACAACGTCGTGTACCGCGCCGGTTGGGCCAGCACCCGCCCGCAGGCACGCCAGTTCGTCAGCCATGGTCTCATCCAGGTCAATGGCAAGCGCGTCAACATCGCCAGCTACCGCGTCCGCAAGGGCGAGGTCATCAGCCTTGCACCAAAGTCACGCGAGATGATCGTTGTGCAGCACAACCTCGACACGCTCGACCGCACGGTCGTTGGCTGGCTCGAGACCGGAGATGCCGGCAAGCAGGTCACCGTACGCGATCTCCCGCAGCGCGAACACATCGACGTACCCGTCCGCGAGTCGCTCATCATCGAGCTGTACTCCAAGTAGAAGGCACACCAATGCTCGTCATTCAACGCCCCACCGTCGAAGCTCTCGGCGACGACTCAGACAGCGCCCTTGCGACCCGTCAGCGGTTCGCCATCGGGCCGCTCGAGCCTGGTTTCGGTCACACCATCGGTAACTCGTTGCGTCGCACCCTGCTCTCGAGCATCCCTGGCGCGGCTATCGTCGCGGTTCGCTTCGACGAAGCGCTGCACGAGTTCGACACCATCCCCGGCACCGCCGAAGACGTCACCGACATGATCTTGAACATCAAGGACATCGTGCTCACGTCCACCAGCGACGACGACATCACGTTGCGCCTCGACGTGCGCGGTCCTGCAACCATCACGGCCGGCGACATCAAGTGCCCCACCGAGATCGAGATCCTGAACAAGGACGTCCACATCGCGACGGTCAACTCGAAGGGTCGGCTCGCTGTCGATCTCACGGTTGGTCGTGGCCGCGGCTACCTGTCGAGCGACCGCGATGCGCAGAACCGCACCAT
>JAYTNH010000317.1:0-2745 GCA_043748395.1 Ilumatobacteraceae bacterium
CCAGGCACCATGCCGGCCGACAACGTGATGTGCGGGCCGATCATGGTGCCCTCGCCGATGTGGATGTAGTGCTCGTTGAAGATGGTGTTGGCGGGGAACCCGATGATGCTGCCTTGGCCGAACTTGCCGAAGCGTCGGCCGGCCTTGTCGTCGGGACCGATGGCACCCATGCGGGCGAGCGCTACCCAGCCGTGTCGTGCCAGTTCTCCACCTGCTCGATATGCACGCGTGCGCCACCGCATGACAGCGCACGCTATCTGTCGTGCGCAGGCGATGAACACTGTCGACCAGTGGCCCACGAGCGGCAGGCGACCGCTACGGTTCGCGCATGTCGACACGGGCGACCGTTCTGGTGGGTGGCCATCCCTTCGACGCACACAGCTTTACGGCGATGTGGTCGGCACTGGCCAGCGTGACCGCAACGATCGTGTCGTGGCCCGACGCACACGCAGTGTTCGAGCCAGGTGGGCTCGATGCCACCGATGTGCTCGTGCTGTACGACATGCCCGGCGTCGGGTTTCGCCCCGACGGTCCGCCGCAACCTGTGCTGCCCAGCGCAACGGTGCGCCACGGCTGGGAGCGGCTGCTCGACCAGGGCGTCCCGGTGGTGGCGCTGCACCATGCGATTGCTGGCTGGCCCGCGTGGCATCGGTTTGCCGACATCGTTGGCGGTCGCTTCCACTACTCCCCCGCGCGCCTACGCGACGTCGACTACCCCGACAGTGGTTACCGCCACAACGTGTCGCAAACCCTCACGGTGTCGACGCCAGATCATCCCGTGTGTGCTGGCCTGCCGGCCTCGTTCGTGCTCACCGACGAGACGTACCTGTGTCCGATATTCGCCGACGAAGTCACACCGCTGCTCGCCACCGACGCTCCACTCGATGCGGCACACCACTGGTCGGCTGCAGCGGCCGTGGCCGGTCGACTCGACGACCGCGCAGGTTGGCACCACCCCACCGGCGCACCGTTGGCCGCCTGGACCCACCGCGTGGCGAACAGCACCGTCGTGTACCTGCAGCCAGGCGACGGCCCGAGCGCGTTCGAGAACCCGCACTACCGAACGCTGCTGGGCAACGCCGTGACCTGGGCGTCGAACGAACCGACCGGCGGGGGCAGCACCACGTCGCCGATCGAGTCGAACAGACCGGGTAGCATCATCGGCAACCGAATCGGCATTTCCGCCACCGGCCAACAGGTACCCCGCCACTCATGAGTCGTTCCGAGTCCATCGATCACCCAGCGTTCCGACATCCGGTGGCGCGGGGGTGGTTCGTGCACTGCGTCACCGCCAGCGGAGCCATCTGTGGCATGTTCGGCCTCATTGCGGTCTCCGATGGCCAGCCCCGCGCTGCGGTGTTGTGGCTCATGGTCGCGATGGTGCTCGATGGCATCGATGGTCCGGCGGCGCGAGCGTGGGGAGTACGCGAATGCGTGCCGCGCATCGACGGTTACGTGCTCGACCTCATCGTCGATTTCGTTACGTGCATCGTCATTCCCGTGCTGTTCTTGCACAAGTTCCACATGTTGCCCGATGGCGCTTCGTTGTACATCGGGGCCTTCGTGTTGTTCATGTCGGCGCTGTGGATGGCGCGCACCGATCAAATGAGCCCAGACCACTTCTTCAACGGCTTCCCGTGCGAGTGGAACATGATCGTGCCCACGCTCTACCTGCTGCAGGTGCGGCCATGGCTCGTCGCCATCGTGTGCGTAGTGCTGGCACTCACCCAGCTCACCAACATCAAGTTCGCCCACCCGGTGCAGGTGCGCACGTTCCGTGTGGTCACCCTCGGCATCACGGTGGTGTGGGTGGCGGCAGTGCTGGCGATGACCGCCATCTCGCCCGACCGTAACCCGTTCGGCTCGGCGCTGCTCATGGCTTGCCCGCTCTACATCATGGGGCTCGGCGTTTGGCGCACGTTCGGCCCGGGGGCCGACATCGCTGCCCGCCGCGAGGCTGCGGCCGCAGTCGAAGCCGCCCTCAAGCCTGTCTGAGCACACCGCCATGGCCGGCTGCCTCACCCACGTTGTCGGCATCAGGGTGGGCCACGCCCAACGATCGGCACGCGGCTGGCGCACCGGCACCACTGCGGTCATCGTGCCAGCAGGTGCAACTGCCGCGTGCGACGTGCGCGGAGGCGGACCGGGCACCCGCGAGACCGACTTGTTGCGACCCGAGGCCATGATCGAGCAGGTGCACGGCATCTGTCTCACCGGCGGCAGCGCCTACGGGCTTGCCGCTGCCGATGGTGTGATGGCCTGGCTCGAACAGCAACACATCGGGTTTTCCGTCGGCCCCGAGCCGCATCAGGTGGTTCCCATCGTGCCGGCCGCTGTCATCTTCGACCTCGGTCGTGGCGGCAACTTCGCCAACCGCCCCGACCACGGCTTCGGGCTGCGTGCAGCACGGGCCGCCCGGGCCACACCGTGCCCCACTGGCGCCGTGGGGGCGGGCACCGGCGCGATGGCAGGGCGATTGCAGGGCGGCGTCGGCACCGCCTCGATGCTGCTCGCCAACGGCATCGTCGTGGCGGCCCTCGCCGTGGTGAACGCCTCGGGGCAGGTGATCGATCCCTCGACGTGTCTGCCGTGGCATCGTGCTGGCAGCGCCTTGCGACGGCCGAGCGCAACCGACAAAATCGCCTTCCGCAACTACCTCGTCGATTCCGCCCCACCACTCAACACCACCATTGGCGTCGTCGCCACGTCGGCGCGCCTCACCAAGTCCGAATGCACCAAGCTGGC
>JAYTNH010000318.1:0-5116 GCA_043748395.1 Ilumatobacteraceae bacterium
CGCTCGAGCAGCGTTGCCACGGTGGCTTCCTCGTTGAAACACGGAACAACCACCGTGAGGCACTGGCCGGGCGGAACGTGCACCTGAGCGGACATCGTCACAGGCCCTGATAGACGAAGGGAACAGGCACGTTGGCCTGCACGGCAACCCACAGCAGTAGTGCGGCGATGCCGAGGCCGATGATCATCTCGCTCACGTAGCGCTTGAGTCGGGCGTTCATGGAATGGGTGCTCCGCTCGTAGATGAACATGTAAGTGCTGGGTCGACCGACGACCAGAATGGGCAGAGCTCGCGAACCATCGCGTCGCCCATCAGCGCCGCGTCGACCATGTGTACGACGTCGAAGAATGGTGGAAGCTCGGGCATGGTACGGGTGAGTGAGATCGGTTGCAAACGCACGGCCGGTGTGGTGATCTCGCGCTGGTGCTGTGCGAGGCGGTGCTCGACGCGCGCCATGGCTGCGTCGATCGACGGGTGATCGAGCACCTCTGGGCCCACCGGAGTGATGTAGAAGTACACCGGTTTGCCGCTCGCCTCGGCTTCGTCGATGAGCACTGAGATCACGCCGTCGGCAAGGCCGGCCGAGTCGGCGCCGATGCCATCGAGCAGGTACTGGAACCGTGCGGAGAAGTCGGCCAGCGCTGCGCCGCCGCGGTCGTGCAGCAGCCAGAAGTCGGTCGGGTCGTGCGGCAGGCCAGGGTGGCCGGGCGAGGGAGGTGCAACGGCGGTGGGTCGGTCGAGTGGATCGAGCCACTGCAGGCGCGCGTCGAGCAACTCGTACGCGCGTTGTTGAGCGGCGACCGTGGGCACGGCTGCGCGCAATGCAGCCCACGAGATGTCGGCGGGAGACGTGAGCGTCGCCGCCCACCCCAACGTGCGGCGCGTCCACAGCGCAGCCGGATCGGTGACTTCCAAGCTCGGCCACTGCTGCACATCCCAGTCGCCCCATGTGGCCACCGGGTTGATCACCACCACGATCGCGTCGGCGTCGCTGTCGATCGCGGCGCGCATGGCCATGTACACGTCGATGATGCGCATCGCGAGCAGGCTGTAGGTGTCGATGTGCAATGGCTTGCCGCCCACGGCGCCGACACGAGCCGCGAACTCGGATGGCACCGACACGCCGCGGAGCTTCACCTCGGAGCCGCCGATCCACGCCACGGTGAAGCCATTCGAATCGTGGGCGGGTGGCAAGAAGCCGGCGAGGTCGGCCTCGACCAACGGCGCGACGTAACGCACCTGCGAAGGGGGTTCATCAGCTGGGGTGTCGCGGTCGGTGTAGACGGGCAGATGCGGCGCTGCCACTGTGCCGATGAGCAACACGAATCCGATGGTCCAGGCGACCACCCGCAGCAGGCTGCTCCGCGTCGCGAAGACGCCGAGACGCTCGACGAGCCAGTCGATCACGCGGTTCATGCGAGCCGACCTCCGAGGAGCAGTGCGCGATAGAACGACGGACAATCGCCGAGCGGCAAGGTGAGCAGCGGCAGGCTGAGGCCGAACCAGCAGAACACGCCCACTGACTTAGCGATCGAGCGCCAACGCCCAGGCCGCGCCGGTCGCGCCGCCTGCAGGCGCCGATGCGCCAACAGCGCCGCCGAGTGGTAGAGCCCGAACACGACCGAAGCCCAGGTGAACCCGTGCCACAGGGCGATCACCATCATCGTGGCGACGGTGGCGATCTGGAAGCGCTCCGTGCGAAACCCGCCGAGCGGAACGAACACGTTGCGGCGCACGAAGCTGGTGAGGCTGATGTGCCAACTGTTCCAGAACGTGGTGGGCGAGGTCTTGAGGTATGGCGCATTGAAGTTGGGATGCAGCGACGCCCCGAACCAGTGACCTGCGGCAATGGCGAGGTCGGAGAAGCCGGCGAAGTTGAGGTAGAAGAACCACGTGTAGGCGACGAGTCCGTACAGCAACTGCCACGCCGAGTTGTACTGCCACACCTGGAAGATGTCGATGCTCCACTGCAGCGGCACCGACCCGACGAACACCTTGACGAGCCCGCTGCACAACAGCAGCAGGCTGGTGGTGGCGCGGCGCGTGTCGATGGGCACTCGTGCATCGAGCGTGGCCTCGATCTCTTTGTACTCGGCGATGGGACCGACCACGAGCAGCGGGGCGAACGTTCCGTAGGCCATCACGCGCCCGATCGACAGCCGCCCGACCAGACCCACATAGGTCTTGACGACCAGGTCGAGCGCCCTGAAGGTGGCGAAACTCAACCCCACCGGGGCGATGATGACGAACGACAGATCGAGCACTGCGAGGCGCGAACTCGAGGCACGGAACGCCTGATTGGTCCACACGTTGAAGTCGACCACGAACGCCTCGGGCATCGCCTTCCACAACAGCAGCGGCGCCACCAGCACCACGATGGCACCCCACAAAACGATCAATCCCGAACGAGCGCCGGCAGCGGCCGCAACAGCGCGATGCAGTACGAACGTGAGCAGCCAGTAGGCCACGTAGTACAGCGCCAGGCGAGGTGCCACCAGAGCCAGCGCGTACACGCCGCAGACGATGAAGATGGCGCGACGCGACGCCCCATGCTTCACGAAGTGCAACACGATGCCGACCACCAGCGCGAGTGGCAGCAGGTTCTGGAAGTAGTCGAACGAGTTGTAGACCGGGATCATGGACTGGTCAGGGTCACATGCGGCGGAACCGGAATGTTGCGGCCGGAGTCGAGGCGGAACTCTGCGGGCGCGTCGCCTGGCTCGAAGCCGTGACTTCTGTAGAAGCCGGCCACGAGGGCGTTCTTCGGGGTGGCGATGAAGCGGCCGATGATCGGCTGAGCACAGCGGGAGCGGATGTCGTCGACCAGCATGGCCAGCAGCGCCGACTCGACGCCCCTGCCGAGCACGCGACAACTCATCAACAGCGTGTCGATGATCGCAGCACCATCGCCATCGGGTAGTGAGGCGATGGCCACACCCACCAACCCGTACTCGCCGTACCGGTCTTCCACCTCGATCGCCCGCACCAGCATGCGCTCGTCGTTGACGAGCCGTTCGACGTCGGCCTCGGTGCGACGCACGGTGGTGAGGTTGAACTGGTTGGTCTTGTTGATCAGCTGCGTGACGCGGCCCACCACAGCCGACTCGACCGTGAAGTAGCGAACCTTCAGCTCGAGCGAGGCGAGGTATTCGTCGTGGCTCATCCCGGTGGACGCCGTAGCGCGAACGACCTCGGCGGCCATGCGTGTGGTGCGCTCACGGTCGTCGTCGGTCACTCTCATCAGCCGGAATAGTCCCGACTCGGCGAGCAGGTCGGGTAACAGTTCGATGTCGTCGGGAACCCTGAGCGTGCGCACCGCCGGGAGCTCGGCCTGCACCGCACCCAGCTCGTGGTCGCTGTCGTCGACGAACACGAAACTGTCGAGTGCGAGGTGCAGCTCGTGGGCGATCTGAGCAATGTTGCCCGGCTTCGGGTTCCAGTCGACGCGACGCGCTGTGATGTCGTCGGGCTCGAGCGCCATGCCCTCGAGATTCGCGAACGCATCGACGACGGTTTGGCCGTCGTTCTTGCTCGCGAGCGCCAGCAGCACGCCTTGGCGTTGCAGTCGTCGGGCCGCGAGTTGGAAGTGGCGGTAGGCAACCCCTGGAAACGTGTCACCGCACTCGAGCGCGCCGATGCCGTCGTCGCCCGAGACTCCGCCCCACAGGGTGTTGTCGCAGTCGAGCACCAGCACCTTCGGCGCAGGACGAGCGAGTGCCTCGATCACCTGGGCGACCTGTTCGCCGATCGCAAACGCGAACCAGATCGCCCACGGCTGGCGGTACATGAGCCACGATCGGCGATCGAACGTGGCGCGGGTGCCCCACACCGCTTGCAGCTGGGCGAGCCGCACACGCTGAACGGCGCGTGAGCCAAGCCCCGCATCGAACGCCCTGTTCGCGTCGGCCTGTAGCGCGGTGAGCCGGGTGAACTGCTCGGGGTCGTGATGATCGAGACCGAAGCCCACCGGCACGGGTGCATCGCCGGCCACGACCGAACCGATGATCGAGTCGGCCAGATGACCGACCGCCCGCCCGAGCTGGCCGCACCCGGCGACGATGCGACTATCCGCGTCGGGATCGCCCTCGGCGAACGCCAGCAGGTCGCGCTCGAACACGTCCTCGATACGCCACAACACCACCACATGGTCGGCCCGTTCGGCATCGTGAGCGGCGGGGTTGAGGCAGAGTGCGAAGACCTGGTTGTAGTTGGCGAACCGCACGCCGGGCAACGTTCCGGCGGCGGAATGAACCGCTGTTGCCAGCCCTGCCTCGATGGGTTGGGCGGTGAACGAGGCGGCAACCAAGATGTCGGCGCCTTGCGCAGGTGAGCCGCTGCGCCTGAGTTCGCGCCAGTGTGCCGCAGCCGAGATCGCCGACTGCTGCAGGGTCGCCAGATCCATCAGACCTCGGTGACGCCCTTCTCGCGCAACACCGCACGGGCAAGTGCGATGGTCTGCATGCGCATGATGTCGCGGGTGCGCAACTGAACGCTGAAGCGCTGCTCGATCAGCGTCACCAGGCTCATGGCGGCGAGGCTATCCCAGCTCGGTGTGTTGTCGGGCGAGGTGGCTTCCGACAGGGTGCTGGGGTCGACCTCGAGGCCTTGGGCGAACAGTTCGATCAGAGGGTCCACTGGGTCGTTCCTACTCGGTGGGGCGGGATTGCGACGTTATCCGCAAGGCGGCGAGCAACGGGGCTGCCACCGGCGCGTTGTCGACCGGCATGAGCGATGTGGTCTGGTCGGTGGCCAATCGTGGAAAGCGCTCGACGTGCAGGTGCAGGTGGGGGAAGCGGCGACGCAACTCGTCGACTTCATGCTCGCCTTCGACCTTCGCTGCGGCGTACTCGGCCAGTGCGGCCACGGGTGTGGTGGCCGCCACAGACGACGGATACAGCACGCCGCGCAGCGAGGTAGTGGCCCATCGTTGCACGCACGCGCTGAACCCTGTGGTGTAGACCGCACGAAACTGATCGAGCAGATCGTCCGAGAAGCGATCGCCAACTCCTTGGAAGATCGGGGGAGTGGCGAAGTAGTACAGGTGCGTCGGCGCCCACTGAGCGTCGGCGAGCGCCGCGAACCCTTCGGTCGGGTTGGCGACATCGCACGACGACGT
>JAYTNH010000319.1:0-1930 GCA_043748395.1 Ilumatobacteraceae bacterium
CTCGCCGTGTTCAAGGCGCTGTTCGATCGCACCAAGGACTGGGCCGACATCGAAGCGATGGTCGAGAGCAACGCCATCGACCTTCAGCTTGCGGCCCAACGACTCGCCGATCTGATCGGCGACGACCCACGTGTTGCGCGCCTGCGAACGCTCAGCGGCGAGTGAGTTCCGTCTCGATGCACGCGGCGATGGCGGCGTGGGCGAGGTCGGACGCGACGTGCCACGGTTGGCCGACGTCGGTGATGACGGCGGCGGTGAACCGTGCGCTCAGGTGTGCGCTGACCACCGCAACGACACCGGCTGGCGTGTCGCCGGCACCACCGGCCTCGGTCCAGAGTCGACGCGCAATGCGCGACATGGTGTCGCGTCGTTGCCCGCGGCGCCGCTGCTCGACGGCTGCAATGTCGGGCGCGAGGTCGGTGTGAGTGGTGAGGTCCCAGTAGCCACGGCCGTACGCCGCTTGCATCTCGTGCACCGTGTCGCACACCGCGCGCAGCCACGTGCGCCAGTCGCCGGAGAACTGCGGGAGTTGCTCGCCATAGCGCAGCAACGCCGACTCGATCGCTCCCGCCAACAAGCGCTCGCGTGACTCGAAGTGGCGGAACAACGTGCTGCGGCCTACCCCCACCTCATCGGCGATCTCGTCCATGGTGACATCGAGGCCACGACGCATCACCAAGTCCATCGCCAACACCAGGATGCGCTCGACGGCCGCCTGCCGCTTCGCGTCGGCGACGCCAGAGGAGGGAAGGTGGGTCTTGACACTCATGAGTCCCATATGTGATACTCTACAGTCTCAGCACACGGGGAGCAAGCAATTGAAACATGACATCGTGATTCGCGGCGGCACCGTCATCGACGGCACCGGCGCACCACAGCGCACGGCCGACGTGGCGATCAGCGATGGCGCCATCGTCGAGGTCGGCATGGTCTCGGGTCGTGGGCATCGTGAGGTCGATGCTTCAGGCGCGCTCGTCACGCCCGGCTTCGTCGACGTGCACACTCACTACGACGGTCAAGCGACGTGGGACAACCGCCTGCAGCCGTCGTCCGATCATGGGGTCACCACGGTGGTTGCCGGCAACTGCGGCGTCGGCTTTGCCCCCGTGCGCCCCAACGACAAGAACATGCTCGTCGAGTTGATGGAAGGCGTCGAAGATCTGCCGGGCACCGTGTTGCACGAGGGACTGTCGTGGCAGTGGGAATCGATCGCCGACTACCTCGACACGTTGGCCGACCGCACCTACGACATCGACCTCGCCACGCAGGTGTGCCACGCACCGGTGCGGGTGTACGTCATGGGGCAGCGCGGTGCCGATCGCGACAGTGCAACGCCCGACGAGATCGACCAGATGGCACAGATTGCTGCCGAGGGCATCCGCGCCGGCGCGTTGGGCTTCAGTACCTCGCGCACGATCAACCATCGCACCAGCCGCGGTGAGCCAACGCCAACACTCACCGCAGCACGTGACGAACTGGTGGGCATCGCCCGCGCCATCGGCGCCACCGGTCGCGGTGTGCTGCAGGTGGTGAGCGACTTCACCGATGGCGACGTCGAGAACGAGACGCTTTTGCAGATGATGCGGGCGTCGAAGCGGCCGCTGTCGATCTCGCTGCTACAGGTTGCGGCCGGCACGGGGTATCGCTCGAAGCTCGATCTGCTCACCGCGGCGCGATCGGAAGGCCTGATGATGCGTGCGCAGGTCGCCGCCCGTGGCGTGGGGGTGCTGCTCGGGTTGCAGGGCAGCTTCAATCCGTTACGCGCCGCGCCCACGTATCGCGCGGTGGTCGACCTGCCGTTGGCCGAGCAGGCCCGCCAACTCGCACAGCCCGAACAGCGCGAGCGTCTGGTCGCCGACGTGCAGGCCGCCGGCTCGCGGCTGTCGCTCGACCGCATCTTCGAACTAGGCGACCCTCCCAACTACGAACC
>JAYTNH010000320.1:0-4985 GCA_043748395.1 Ilumatobacteraceae bacterium
ACCAACTGATGGGCCGCAAGATCTTGTTCATCACCACCGACCAGCAGCGCTTCGACACGCTCGGCTGCAACGGTGGCACGCTGTCGCGCACGCCGGTGATCGACGCCATCGCCGCCAGTGGTGTGCGCTACGAACGTGCCCACCCTCAGTCGGTGGTGTGCATGCCATCACGCTCCACCATCATCACCGGCCAACACCCGAGCACGCACGGCGTGTGGATGAACGGCGTGCCCCTGCCCACCACCGCGCCCTCGGTCGCCGCCGTGCTCAACGACGCCGGCTATCGCACCGCGCTCATCGGCAAACCCCACTTCGAGCCGTTTTTCGACGTGTTCGGTCGGTTCACCGAGAACACCTTGGCCCGCAACGACTCGTACGGCCCGTGGCGCGGCTTCGAACACTTCGAGTCGGCGACGCACGGCGCCGGTGGGCAACTGCACTACGCACGGTGGATCGTGCAGAACCACCCCGAAGTGCTCGGCATGTTCTACCCAGTGCTCGACGGCAACCTCGAGGTCAATGCACTCGGAGGCGGCGACACCGACGCCCCGCAAGTGTGGGACAACGCGATTCCGCGTGAGTGGTATCACACCGACTGGGTTGCCGATCGCAGCATCGCCTGGCTCGACTCGCTCGCGGCCGACGACGACTGGTTCTGCTGGATGAGCTTCCCCGATCCGCACCACCCTTGGGACCCGCCGGCCTCCGAGCTCCATCGCGTGCCGTGGCGTGACGTGCCGCTGCCCGCCGGATACATTGCCGATGCGGCCAGGCGCGAGGCCGTGCTCGACTCGAAGCCGCGCCACTGGCGCGCATGGTACGACGGCACCACCGTCAGCAACTACGAGGCGCCACTCGAGTGGGTTCCTGCACACATGACCGCCGATCAAGTGCGCGAGGTGAACGCCCGCAACGCTGTCGAGGTCGAGCTCATCGACGAAGCACTCGGCAGAGTGCTCGCAGCCATCGCCGCGCGCGGCTGGACCGACGACGTCGACATCGTGTTCACCACCGACCACGGCGAGTTCCAGGGCGATTTCGGACTGCTGTTCAAGGGCCCGTACCACGTCGACTCGCTCATGCGTCTGCCGTTCATCTGGCGTCCGGCACCCTCGTTGGCCGCCGCACCCGCAACGGTCACTCGCCCGGTCGGTCTGGTCGATCTCGCCCCAACGTTCTGCGCCATCGCCGGTCTGCCCGTGCCATGGTGGATGGAGGGCAAGCCACTGCCGGTCGACGACACCGACGCCGACGTTCGCGGGTTCGAGCGGGTGCTCACCGAGTGGGACAGCGAGCTGTTCGGCGTCGATGTGCACCTGCGCACCATCACCCGCGACGGCTGGGTGTGCAGCACGTACATGCCGGGCTACGCCCACGACGGCACCGAGGGTGAGCTGTACAACCTGACCGACGACCCGCTGCAACACGTGAACCTGTGGGACGACCCAACACGCGCTGGCATCCGCAGCGATCTACTGGCCGACCTGTGGGATCACCAGCCCACGATGATGTCGCCCCTGCCCCGCGTGGAGGCCCCCGTCTGATCGCGTCACATCGCTGCGGACAACACTGCGGCATCATCGCGACTCGATCGGCATCGGTGCATCGCTCGCAGGACTACGGGTGACTCCCCACGATCAAGGCGTCGAGAAAATCGGCACTGCGCTCTTCGAGCAACGAGCACTGCTCGAGCTCTACCCGAATCAGCGGATCGGAGATGCCAGCAGCGATGCCTCGCCAGGCGGTCGCGCCTTGCCGTTCGGCGTCGGCTTGGATGGCGAGCTGGTCAAACGCATCGAGACCATCGAAGATGGCGTAATAGGTGTCGCGCGCTGCTGGGAGCGGGGCCTGCAGCACCAGTACCATCGCCTCGTCGATGTGGAACAGCTGCTCGATCCGATCGGCGATCTCGTCCTCACGGGCGGCGCATGCGAGGAGCCCAGATGCCTGCTGAGGCAGCGCCTCGGCCCACATGCGGTAGCGCTCGGCTGCACCGCGCTCGAGCATGGCGAGGAACCGTGGCCGGGCCGACTCGGGGACCTGCGCGATGTACGGCGCGAGCAACGCACCGAAGTTGGGGATGGACCGACTCACGCGGCGCGCTGGTACATGCGTCGGGCGTCGAGGATCGAGACTGCGGCGATGGCCACCAGGCCGAATGCGAGCAGAAACTCGAGTGCACCGCTGCCGCCGTCTGGGTCGAGACCGGTGAGTTCTTCGAACCATTCGCGGCTGAACAGGGTGACGACGAAGAGCACCAGGCCGAGAGCTCCGGTGAAGGCTTCGAACCAGAAACGAGCGGGAAGGTTGCGTCGCATCTCGGCATCCTAGATTGACTACGGTCACGTTCGTGACGTCTCGAAACGCCGGTTGGACACGGTGGGTTCCCGCGGTCGAGCAATTCCGTTCGTACGAGAAGGCGTGGCTCGGCCACGACATCGCAGCCGGGCTGGTGCTCACCGCGTTGCTGGTACCCGCCGGCATGGCATACGCCCAGGCGTCGGGCCTCCCGGCCATCACCGGCTTGTATGCCACCGTCATTCCGCTGCTGGCGTACGCCGTGTTCGGGCCGTCGCGCATCTTGGTGATGGGCCCCGACTCGTCGCTCGCCCCGCTGATCGCTGCGGTGGTGGCTCCGCTCGCCCTCAACGATCCACGCGAGGCAATCGCGCTGGCCGGCATGGTGTCGGTGATTGCGGGATTGGTATGCCTGCTGGCTGGTCTGGCCAAGTTCGGGTTCCTCGCCGAACTGCTGTCGGCCCCCGTGCGGTTTGGCTATCTCAACGGCATCGCCGTCACGATCGTGGTGAGTCAAGCCCCCAAGCTGTTCGGATTCTCGGTGAAGGGCGACAACCTCTATCACCAAGGCCGTGGATTCGTCGAAGGACTCGTCGACGGACGCACCGACGGCTGGGCGATAGCGATAGGGGCCGGCACCTTGCTCGTGATCGTGGTGCTACGACACGTGGCGCCGCGGGTTCCGGGCACGCTGGTCGGGGTGGTGGGAGCCATCGTTGTGGTCGCTGCCTTCGGGCTCACCGACAGCGGTCTCGATCTCGTCGGACGGCTACCCGACGGATTTCCATCACCGAAGTTGCCCACCGTGTCGTGGGACAACATGGAACGGCTGTTCGGGGCTGCACTCGGGGTGGCGTTCATCTCGTTCGCCGACACCAGCGTGCTCGCCAGGGTGTACTCGGCCCGCCGTGGGGCCGAGTTCGACGCCAATCAGGAGCTGGTTGCTCTCGGTCTGGTGAACGTGAGTGCCGGCCTCTTCCAGGGCTTCGCAGTCAGCGGCAGCCAGTCACGCACTCCGGTTGCCGAAGCATCGGGCGCGCGCACACAAGTGGCCGGAGTCGTCGCCGCAGCGGCGGTGCTGGGGTTGCTCGTCGCGGCCCCTGGCGCCTTCACGAACCTGCCCGAGGCGGCGTTGGCCGGCGTGGTGATCGCTGCTGCCATTCGCATGTTCGCGATCGCAGCTGTGGCTCGTTTGGCCAGCATTCGTCGGAGTGAGTTCGTGCTCGCGCTTGCCGCGTTCCTCGCAGTCGCGACGCTTGGGCCAATCAACGGTGTGGTCGTCGCGATCGCGTTGTCGTTGCTGAACTTCATGCGCCGCGCCTGGAAGCCACACACCGCCGAGCTCGTCAGGGTCGACGGCCTGAAGGGCTACCACGACATCGCGCGGCATCCCGAGGGGCAACGAATCCCTGGTCTGCTGCTCTATCGATTCGACGGACCGCTGTTCTTCGCCAATGCGAAGTTCTTCGTCGACGACGTACTGCACCACGTCGATCACTCTCCTGCCCACGTACGGGTGGTGGTCGTCACCGCCGAACCCGTCACCGACATCGACACTACCGCTGCAGATGCTCTGGCCGAGTTGGTGCGCAAGCTCGCAGCGCGCAGCATCGCGTTGGAGTTCGCCGAGATGAAGGGACAACTTCGCGAACGCCTGGCGGCGTACGGACTCGTCGATCTGATCGGCGCAGACCACTTCACCCGGACCACTGGTGAGGCTGTCCGACGCTACGTGCGCAACAATGACGTCGACTGGGTCGACTGGGAGGACCGATGACATCGGCGAGCTGTATCGGCTGACGTTCCATCATGAAGCGGCGTCGTCTTCGGAGTGGCAGGATCTGAGCTATGCCCACCGTCGATCCGAAGTTCCTCGCCAAGCTGAACTACCGCTGCATCGGGCCCACCCGTGGGGGGCGAGTCGTTGCCGTTGCCGCCGATCCGACCAACCAGGCGGTGTTCTACTTCGGAGCGTGTGCCGGCGGCGTTTGGAAAACCGACGACGCCGGCCAGTTCTGGCGCAACATCAGCGACGGCTACTTCACCACCGGGTCAATCGGCGCGCTCGGCGTCGCGCCGTCCGACGGCAATGTCATCTACGCGGGAACGGGCGAGGCCACCATCCGCATCGACGTCACCCACGGCAACGGTGTGTACAAGTCCACCGATGCCGGCCTCACGTGGAAACACATCGGGCTACCCGAGTCGCGACACATCGGCGAGATCCGCGTGCACCCCACCAACCCCGACGTCGTGTACGTCGCGGCACTCGGGCATGCATCGAAGGACAATCCCGAACGCGGGCTCTACCGTTCGCGCAACGGCGGTGACAGCTGGGACTTGGTGTTGCACGTGAGCGACGACGCAGGCGCTGTCGACGTCTCACTCGACCCTCACAACCCACGCATGGTGTTCGCCACCATCTGGCAGGCACGTCGCACGTTCTGGTCGATCAACAGCGGCGGACCGCACAGCGGTCTGTGGCGATCGCGTGATGGCGGCGACACCTGGGACGACATCAGCCACCGACCGGGCATGCCGGCGGGCACGCTCGGCAAGATCGGCGTGTCGGTGTCGCCAGCGCGTTCGGGTCGTGTGTTCGCAATGGTCGAGGCCGAGGGCCGAACCCGCGGTCTGTACCGCTCGGACGACTACGGCGAGACGTGGGAGAAGGTCTCGTCCAAGCC
>JAYTNH010000321.1:0-6726 GCA_043748395.1 Ilumatobacteraceae bacterium
GCCTGCCTCGACAGGTAAGAACTTGTCGAGGCCAGGGACGTAGACCGCAACGGCCCGATTCGGCTGCAACACCAGGTTCGGCGGCTTCGGCGTGGAGTAGGGCGACGGTGTTCCGAGGTACCAGCCGGCGAGATCGACCACGATGTGCGATCCGCTGAGCGTGAAGATCGCGAGCTTGTTGTTCGGTGCCGGCTGAGAGGCGTCGAGACCGACACGCACGATGGCGTGGTTGGCGACGACTTGACCAAAGCTGGTGAGGTTGAGGTTGGACGTATTGGGGCGTGGCGAACCGGCGGGATACGCCGTGAGGAAGCCGGGTGCCCATGGATCGACACCGGTGATGTTGAGCGCCACCCCCGACACGCCGCTGGACCCGCGCTTGGTGTCGAACGTGAACGTGCTGTTCTTCCATGGTGGCAGCGGCATGAAGTCGCGGGTGTCGAGCAGTCGTACAGGATCGGCGGGAACGAACAGTCCTTCGACGGCCGGCGTCACACCAGCGCCTGTGAACCAGCCGGCGACGTCGACCGCAAGGTGACCGCCGTTGAGCGTGAATACGTTGATGGCGAGGTTGCCATTGGCAATCTGGACGATCGCCTGCCCCGGCTGGATCTGGCCGTTCCGATCGAGGTTGAGGCTGCTGGTGCCCGGTTTGTTCTGCCCAACGGGGTAGGCCGTGTAGTACCCAACGGCTGCATCGATGGCGGTGATGTTGACGACGACTGCGCTGGCGTTGGCAGGAATGCCAGAAGCCGCCACCTCAACTCGCAGTGTGGCGCCACCAGGTATGCGACCGGAGCTTTCGCGGGTGTCGAGCATACGCGCCGCCCCACTTGCCAGCGTGACCAATCGGCCGTCAGCAGGCGCCTCGTCAACGGGCACATACACCCCCGACAGGTCGACCACGAGGTCCATCGGGTTGAGCGCGTAGATGTCGACCGCACCAGCGTTGAGCTTCACCGTGACCATGTTGGCAATCACGCGGCCGGGCGCATCGATGTTGAGACTGGAGGCAAGCGGCAACGCGAAGCCGGCCGGAAAGACCGAGACGAAGCCAGGGCCCGAGGCGTTGACGGCGACGATGTTGAGCACCGCCGCCGAGGCGTTGAGAGGCGCACCGAATCGGCCCGCAACCTGGACGCGGATGATGTTGGCCGAGATGCGTTCGAAGTTGAGCGCCCCCTCGGAGGGCCGGGTGTCGGCGAGACGCGATGGCGCCAGCGCAACGAACTTGGACGCTCCGGAAGGCACTCCGATGGTGGGCCGGGGCAGCGCAGACGCGGCAGCGCCGGGAGCGAACGGGGCGAGCGACGCCACTGCGAGAAGCACACCGATGATCCGCCAGGATCGGTGAAGCAAACCAGGGGTACCAGCCATTACTGAACGCTACCTGTTCGCCTTCCGCTCGGGAAGGCAGCAAAGCGAAACTTGTTCAAAAATAGATGATCGATTCGGCGGCTGCTTCGGCCGCATCGAGGTCGTCGGTGTAGGCGCCTGTCGACAGATACTTCCACCCGCCGTCACTGACGATGAAAGCGATAACACCCTCGTCGATCTCACTGGCAACCTTCGCTGCTCCGGCCAGGGCTGCACCCGCCGAGATTCCTGCAAACACGCCACATTCGCGCACGAGGCGCCGCGTCCATTCGATGCTCTCGCGCGGCCGAACGATGCGCTTGCGGTCGAGCAGATCAATACCCTGCCAGCGTTCGAACAGCGGAGGAATGTATCCGTCGTCGAGGTTGCGCAGGCCCTCCACTCGCTCGCCGAGCGGGGGCTCGATGGCAACCACGATGATGTTGGGATTCTGTTCCTTCAAGTATCGGCCGGTGCCCATGAGCGTGCCGCTAGTGCCCAGGCCGGCGACGAAGTGTGTGATCTCGGGCAGGTCGCGCCAGATCTCAGGCCCCGTACCTTCGTAGTGCGCCATCGGGTTCGCGTCGTTGCCGTACTGGTAGAGAAAACACCACTCAGGGTGGTCGGCAGCCATCTGCTGTGCTCGGCGCACGGCCCCGTTACTGCCCTGCGCGCCAGGGGTGATCAGCACCTCGGCACCGAACACTTCGAGCATTTGGCGCCGCTCGACCGACACGCTGTCGGGCATGACGATTTTGATCGGATAGCCCTTGAGCTGCGCGATGGCAGCGAGGGCGATGCCGGTGTTGCCGGACGATGGCTCGAGAATAGTTTGGCCTGGCACCAGATGGCCGTTCTTTTCGGCCTGCTCGATCATGCTCTTGGCGATGCGATCCTTTACCGAACCGAACGGGTTCTGGCTCTCGAGCTTGGCCACGATGCGCACACGCGGGTTGGGAGACAGGTTGCTCACGTCGACCATCGGCGTGTTACCGATGAGGTCGAGCACGCTCTCGCTAGGAACCATGGTCACCTCCAACAGATCCGTTGGCCGATTATTCCGATCAGCTCAGTCGGAAATAGTACCTCACCCGATAGAGATGCGCTCCTCGGAGATCTCACCGTTCACGATGAGGTAGCTGCGCGTCTCGGGCGACGATCGCTTCAGGCTCACAATCACGTAGTGCCAGCCGGGATCGGGCGCCTGGGCGACATCGGTGGCACTGGGGTACGGATCACTGTGCGTGTGGCTGTGAAACACCCCGATCACCTCGAGCCCGGCGCCTTCAGCGGCGCGTTCGGCGCGCAGCAGTTCGCGCCCAGGAATGGTGTAGACCCGCGCCGAGGCAGCCTCATTGGTGCACGGCACGAACTGCAGCACCCGGCCCGCCGAACCCACCACCGAACCGACCAAGAGTCCGCACGCCTCGAGCGGATAGCCGGCGTACGCGTGCGCAATCATTTCGGCATAGGCCTGAGCTGGGAAGTCGAGCATCGAGATCGAAGGGTACCGCTACCCTTGCCAGCCCATGGCCCCGACCGCCGACACCGCCCGCAAGCTGATCTCGAGCAACCGTCGCGCGCGTCACGACTTCGACATCATCGACACCATCGAGACGGGCATCGTGTTGCAGGGCAGCGAGGTCAAGAGCCTGCGCGCAGGCCATCTGCAGCTCGCCGACGCATATGCACGCATCATCAACGGGGCCGTGTGGCTCGATGGCGTGCACATCCCTCCGTACCAGTTCGCGCACGGCACGGGCGCGCACACCCCCGACCGGGCGCGCAAACTGCTGCTGCACAAACGCGAGATCGCTCGCCTGGCCGCCACTGTGGCGACTGAGCGACTGTCGATGGTGCCGCTGGCGTTCTACTTCGTCGGCGGCAGGGTGAAGGTCGAACTCGGCATTGGCCGCGGCCGCAAGAAGTCCGACAAGCGCAACGTGCTGGCCGAACGCGATTCGCAACGCGAGATCGAACGCGCGCTCGGTCGGCAGCGCAAGGGCATGGCCTAGTGTGGGTCGTCTTGTTGCAGGTTCGCCCGGCCTTCGCCACGCCTTGCTGATCTCCGGTGCGCTGGCACTGGCCAGCTGCGGTGTGCCGGGCGGTGCGCACGATCGATCGCAGGTCGAGTACCGCACGTGCCTCGCGCTACTCGAACGATCTGGACGAAGCAATCCCGACCTCACCGCGACCGACTTCGCCGCCTCGCTCCAACAACTCGTTGCGTCAGGCCGACCGTATTCGTCACTCGAGCCGTTCACACATACATGTCGGTTCAACGACTGACCGCGCTCAGCGTCTATGCCACGGTGTTCACGTGGTCGGTGTGGCGCAGCGGCTTTCCCGTCGACCGACCTGTGGTGGTCGCGTGGCTGCTCGGCGCCGTGGTGCTTGCGTGGGGTGGCCGACAGCCCGGCATGGTGGGTAGGGCGTTCGCTGATTGGTTACCGATCGTGTTGGTGATGCTCGCCTACGACCTGTCGAGAGGAGCTGCCGACGGGCTCGGCATGCCCATTCAGGTGCGCTTGCCGATCGTGGTCGACGAGTCGGTGTTCGGCACCGTTCCCACGGTGTGGCTACAACAGCATCTCGGCCCGTTCGGTGCGCATGTGCACTGGTGGGAGATCGTCATCTCGCTCGTCTACATCAGCCACTTCATCCTGCCATTCGCATTGGGTGTGTGGCTGTGGGCGCGCAATCGCGTCCGGTTCGCGTGGTGGCGCGATCGCTTCCTCACGCTCACGGCGATGGGGCTCGTCACCTATGTGCTGTTGCCAACGTCGCCGCCGTGGTTGGCGGCTCGCGACGGAGAACTGCCCGCTGTGGCGCGCACCGCTGGTCGCGGGTGGAGTCGCCTCGGCATCGGCGTCGCCGACCGGTTGTTCGATCTCGGCCGGGCCGCGTTCAACCCATCGGCCGCACTGCCATCACTGCATGCTGCATTCGCCGCGTTCGTAGTGGTCACGGTGTGGCGCCAGGCACCACGATGGACCAAGCCACTACTGGTCGCGTACCCATTGGCGATGGCACTAGCGCTGGTGGTGAGCGGGGAACACTACGTCTTCGACATCGCTGCGGGCTTCGTCTACGTGGCAGTCACCGTGTTGGTGTGGCGACGAATCGACGTTCGGCTCGGGCCGTGGCGCGAGCGCGTAGCCCAGCAGCGAGCGGGCCAGGCCGTCCTCGACACACACGTCGATTCGGTGCCGTCCGCTCCCCCGGCACTGCCACCGTCGCGACGTCTACCGCGGTCGATGTGGACGCTGTCGATAGCCGCCACCGTGTTGGCATTGGCCACGCGCGCCATTCGCCTCGGACATCCGAACGTGATGGTGTTCGACGAGGCGTTCTACTCCATTCAGGCCCTCGAGGTCGCCCAGTACGGCGTCGAGCGCGGGCATTCGGTGCACCCGCCCGGGGCGAAGTGGGTGATCGCCGCTGGCATCCGCTTGTTCGGGTTCAACCCCATTGGCTGGCGGATCGCGCCGCTGATTGCTGGAGCGCTGGTGGTCGGGCTCACGGTGGTGGCCGCATATCGCGCCACTACCTCGCTACGGATGTCGGCGCTGGCCGGTCTACTCGTGCTCACCGACGGCATCGCGGTGGTCACAGGTCGGCTGGCCCTGCTCGACGGCATTGTCGCGCTGTGGACTACGGCGGCGTTGGCGATTCTGGTTGCGCTCGCTGCTCACCCACTCGATGTTGCCACGGTTCGGCGTGCGCTGTGGCCACTCGGGGTGCTGTTCGGGCTGGCGATCGCAACCAAGTGGTCGGCCGCGCCCGTGTGGCTGGCATCGGTGGCGTTCGTCATGTGGCTTCTGCGCCAGTCTCACTCGCCCGTTCGCCGCCCAGTCACCATTCTGATCGGCCTTCCGCTCGTGGTGTACGCGGCCACGTTCATCCCGACGCTCGCGAACTACCACGACTCGGCGACGGCCCGCGTTGCCTGCGCCGACCATGTCACCTGCGCCGACGGTCCGATCGATCGAATCGAGGCCATCGTGCACGACCACGCCGAGGTCTGGCGCTACCACACCAACCTCGACCCGACCAATCAGTACGCAGTGTCGAGTTGGAACTGGATCGCGCAGACCCAGCCGACGCTGCTGTACCAGCGCGGCGATCAGTCGATGCAAGCGCGGGCGAACCCTGCGGTGTGGCTAGCCGGAACTGTCGCACTGGTGTGGTGCGGATGGTTCGCACGCATTCGAAGACGGCCGGTACATGGGTTGTTGGCAGTGACGGCAGCGTGCTGGTGGGTGCCGTGGGCCATCGGTCAACGGCCCGGGTACTCGTTCTACGCGGCGCCGCTCGCTCCTGTCGTGGCGATCGGCATCGTGATGGCGATCGTGCAGCTACCGCCCCGCTGGGGGCGCGCCACGTTTGTCGTTACCGCGGTGACTGCGCTTGGTGGAGCGGCCGTGATGGCCCCCCGTTGGTTCGCCCTGTAGTGCCCGCGGGTTGTCCGCGTGCGCTCTACGGATTGAAGGTGCGGTCAGACGAGAAGAATCGCGAGTCCGAGAAGAAGTCCTCGTTGTCGCTGCTGAAGTTCTCGAAGTCGCTGAAGCCATCGATGCTCGAGAGGTCGACAGATTCGTCGAACTTCTCGACGATGATGCGCACCTTGCCCGTTGTATCGTCGCCACCAGCACCGACCACCACTGTGTACGCGCCATCGGCGAAGGCGACGAAGAAGTCGGCATCGGCCTCGCCGGCGAAGCCAGGATCGATGGACTGCAGACTGACGAGACCGGCGAAGGTCTTCACCGGTGCATCGCTGAACAGGTCGGACGGATCGGAGAAGAAGCTCTCGAAGTCTGTGAGTCCGTCCGACTCGAATGCGGTCTCGACCGACGATGCATATGCCTTGCTGGTCTTGGCGTCGGTCAGGATCGCTCCCTTGGTGTCGAGCGTGTCGGCACCCGGCTCTATGCGAATGCGCAGGACGTCACCCTGTTTGAGATTGAACTTCAGCGTCGTGACCTCACTGCCAGACTTGAGCTCGGCCTCGGTGACCCCGAACTTGCCGCCGCTGCTGTCGTCGTCGCCACCCAGGAAGAGGAACAATGCACCGCCGACCACCACCACGGCCAACGCGGGGACGAGCCACTTCACCAGGCCCGACTTCTTGGCCGAGTCCGTCACGGGCACGATGGGCGTGCTCGGAAACGCCTGCGTGGCCTGCATGGCCGGTTGTTGCACAACAGGTGCCTGCATCGCAGGTTGCTGCACTACTGGTTGCTGCACCACTGGCTGCTGCACCACTGGCTGCTGCACCACTGGCACCAACGGATCGATGGCGGTCTGGCCGTTGTTGCTCACGCTGTCGGACCAGTTGGCACCGTCCCACCAGCGGTAGTGGTTGCG
>JAYTNH010000322.1:0-1512 GCA_043748395.1 Ilumatobacteraceae bacterium
CGGCAACTGACCGAAGCGGAACTCACCCGCAGAGTCGCTCGTCGCGATTGCAACGTTGTGACCCTGATCGTCGTACAGGGTCAGCAACACACCTGCAACCCCCGGTTCGTCGGCGCCTTGCTCGCCATTGCGGTCCGCGTCGTTCCACACCGTGTCGCCGATGACACCCGAGCCCGGGTCCTTCGCATCAGTCGTCTGCTCCCATCGCAGCACGACGGTCCCATTCGTGGTGGCGGTAGCACTCACGTCCACGGGCTGTGGAAGCAGCACGTCGTCCGGGTTGGTGGCCACCGTGTCCTGGTACCCGTCGGGCGGGGCGATCGTTGCCCAGCAGGCCTCGCCCACCAGGTCGAGATGGTAGGTCCCGTCCGCTGCCGTGACCGTGGCGACCGGTGCTGTGTAGGTGTCGTCGGCGGTTCCCCAAAAACCGTCTCCGCCGGCATCGAGCGAGCAGACACCCACGACCACGGCGCCGGGCACGCCTGCGGGCTCATTCGTCACCAAGATCGGGGCGTCGGTGACCGGTGTCGTCATGTTCGAGCCCGGCGTCGTGTCGACGACAACCGTGTCGACGACAACCGTGTCGATGACAACCGTGTCGATGACAGAGTCGCCGGGGGCGGCATCCGTGTCGAGCAGCGGCTCGCCAACCGCTACTACCGCACCGCTCAGGCGGTGATCGAGCGAACTCGACGCATCGGCGGTGGCGGGTGCCGAGCTGGCCACGGCGCCAACGAGTGCGAGCAACGACACCAGTCGCACGGCCATGCGACCAGGACTGGGTTCGGCCTCAGGCTCGTCGACATACATCAACCGGGCTCCGACCATCGGCTCGCGAGGGTGAGCCGCCAACCGATCCCAGATCGGTTCGATCGTGCAGTACTCGGCGAGGGCGTTGGCGGTGGCGTCATCGGAGTCGCCGAACTCGACGCCTATCCGAAAGTCACCGTCGGTTCGCAACGACACGTTGCGGACGACGCACGACACACGGATGGTCGTGATTCCGGTGCGGGTTGAAATGGCGGAGTCCAGGAGTAGGCGCTCGCCGAGATCGACCCCCGTCTGGCTGATCAGGCCGGCGCCCACAGCAGTGAGGTCGACGATGCTGACGGCGCGCTCGCCGAGCGTCGCCGCCAACGACGAAACGACGCGGGCGGCGCGACGCAGGTGCGTGCGGCGAGCCAACACCCGCAACAGATCGAGCGACAGGGCCAATGTCCACAGGGTGACGATGATCAGCGCCATCAACGACGACGTCGGCAGCGTGCCCAAGGTGTGTGTGAGGCGGTCACTGACGCCACGCAACGCCAAGATCAAGCTCAGCGCAACTACCGCGACGACGAGGCCGGCGGCGTACTGCGGGCTCGACCGTGAGACGATGGGCCCACTGGCTGCCTGTTGTCGGGAAGGGTTCGCACGCAAGCTGCGGCAGGCCGACCCGATCGAGTGCAACGACCAGCGCGTGCGGTCACCGGGCTGCAGCGTCCAGCCGCTGAGCAACGCGAGCCCGAG
>JAYTNH010000323.1:0-3387 GCA_043748395.1 Ilumatobacteraceae bacterium
AGCAGGGTGGTGCGCATCGGGGTGGGTTCGACTGGCGCATCGGGCAGCGTGGCTGGTTCGATCAGCTCGGCCTCGCCGCTTGCGAGCGCAGCTCGCACCTGCAACTCGTCAATGGTTTGCACGAAGACTGCGCGTTCGCTCACCAACACTGCGCGCGCCGGCGCGAGATTGGTCTCGACTCGCTGTTGATCCTCGGCGGCGGTTGCAGCGACGCGGACGTCGATCTCTTTGATCTTCGCAGTCAGTGAATCGATCGTTGGCTCGATCTCGGCCACGGTCGCGTTGATTCCGTTGATCGTGTCGATGCGACGGATGTCGATGTAGGCCTGCACGTAGGCGTCGGCGAGTGCCTGGGCCGCCTCGGGTGCGTCGGTTCGTACCGTGACCGTGATGACCCCGGCTTGGCCGACGAGTTGCGTAGTGACTCGAGGTGGTGGCGTCGTGAGGCGGAGGTTGGTCATGACCCGATTGCGGACTCGTTGGCTCTTCATCACCTCGGCTTCGGTTGCGATCGGGGCGAGCGGTTGGTCGCCGCCACCGAAGACGAGGTCGCCCGGCAACGATCGCAGCGCCATGCGAGACGATGCCTCGTACACCGAATCTTGGAGTGAGGTGAGTACGAAACCGAGTCCTGCGAACAGCAACGTGATGGCAATGACCACCCGCTGGTGCCGGCGGATGGCCTGTGAGTAGCCCCGTAGGGTGAGCTCGTCATGCTGCTCGTTCATGTCGTCGGGTAGGCTACCGGCCGAAGTCAAAGGGCGCCGTTCGGCCGAATCGTCTGATTACGGGCTCTCGCGACGGTGCGGGCAAGAAAGCAGCGTTCATGGCCGAACTCACGACGTACACACCCACTGTGGGCGACGCTGCGGTGGCTCATTCCTCGCGTCGTGGCAGGGCGCTCAAGCGTGGCCTCGATCTCGTCGGCGGCTCGATCCTGCTGGTCCTGGCTGCCGTTCCAATGGCCGGTCTTGCGCTCCTGGTCAAGGTCACCAGCAGGGGGCCCATCGTGTTCAAGCAAGAACGCGTCGGTCGAGACGGGCGCTCGTTCGTCATTCTCAAGTTCCGCACGATGGTGAACGGCATGTATGACGACGTTCGCAACGATCGCGACCTGTGGCGCGAGTATGTCGAGCACGATTTCAAGCTGCCGCCGCATCTCGCCCGGCTCACCAGTGTTGGTTCGCTGCTCCGGAAGCTCAGCCTCGACGAGTTGCCGCAGCTCATCAACATCATCAAAGGCGATATGGGCCTGGTCGGTGTTCGCCCCGTCGAGCGGGCCCAGTTCGAGGCGCGGGGTGCCACGAGCCAGGCGCTGTACACAACGTTCCGGCCCGGCCTGACCGGACTGTGGCAGGTCGAGGGACGCTCCGATGTTCAACACGACCACCGCGTCGAGCTTGATGACACCTATGTGCTCACCTGGGCACCCTGGGCCGACGTTCGACTGCTCGCCCGCACGCCGTTGGCGGTGTTGAGAATGCGGCGCTCCGTTTAGGCTTTCAGCGTCGCCTTGGCTTGCTCCACCAAGTGGGTGGGTAGTACCTCGTAGTGATCGTGTTGCCTCGAGAACTGGCCGCGACCACCTGTCATCGACCTCAGGTCGATTGCATAGCGGCCGAGCTCGCCGGTTGGCACGTAGGCAACGATCTGTTGTTCGCCGTACGCAGTCACATCGGTGCCCTGCACTCGTCCACGTCGCGAGGTGATGTCGCTCATGACGTCGCCCTGGTGGGTGATGGGTACGGTGATGTGGAGCAGCGAGATCGGTTCGAGCACGACGGGTTCGGCTGCAGCCAGCGCGTCTTTGAACCCGTGAGCCGCCGCCGCCCTGAACGCCATCTCGCTCGAATCGACTGAATGAAACTTCCCGTCGAAGCATTCGACTCGGACATCGACCACCGGAAACCCGTGCACGCCTCCGTGGGCCATGGCCTCTTCAATGCCGCGTTGCACCGCCGGTAGGTAGTTGTGGGGGATGGCGCCACCCACAACGGCATCGACGAAAGCGAAGCCGTCGCCGCGTAGGAGAGGAGCGACGCGGAGGTTTGCGACCGCGAACTGTCCGTGGCCGCCCGTCTGCTTCTTCACCTTGCCCTCGGCTTCGGCGCTGCGCAGGATGGTCTCGCGGTACGGCACGCGAACGTTGTTCGTTTCGACGGCGACGCCGAACTTTCGGGCCAGCCGTTCGATGGCCACGGTGACGTGCGTGTCACCGAAGCCGCGCAAAATCGTCTGGTGGGTCTCGTCAGGCCGATCGACCAGGAGCGAAGGGTCTTCGGCCTGCAGGCGACTGAGTGCATTGCCCAGCTTGTCGTCGTCGGCCTGGCTGTGGGGCACCACCGCGACGCCGTACTGAGGCACGGGCCACGGTGCGGTCAGCACCCTGACCGGGGTTCCCCTCGGTGCCAGGGTGTCGCCGGTGAGTGTCGCGTTGAGCTTTGCCACCGCACCCAGATCGCCGGCGCAGAAGGTCGTGGTGGTCTCCTGCTCCTTGCCGCGCAGGATGAACAAACCATGCAACCGCTCGTCGTGGCCGCTGCGGGTGTTCACGAGGTGATCGTCGGTCGACACCGTGCCAGACAACACTTTGAACACCGAGAGTTGACCCACGAACGGATCGGCAATGGTTTTGAAGACGTGGATGAGTTGTTGGGCGGCAGAGTCGGCGGTCACCGGAACCTGCTGGTCGCCGGCACTCACCAGCCGCGGGCGATCAGCCGGGCTCGGCCCGAGCTCGCAGATGAAGTCGGCAAGACGGTCGAGACCGACGCCTGTGAGCGCCGACCCGACGAGCACGGGGAACTCGCGGCACCCGAGTACCTCGAGGGCGAGCGTGCGTTCGAGTTCGGATACTGCCGGAACGTCGCCCCCCAGGTATCGCTCGAGTTGGTCGTCGTTGCTGGCGACGATTGTCTCGATCAATGCTTCATGTAACTGGTGCTGTTCCGCTTCGATGTCACCTGGCATCGGTTCGGTGTGGTGCGTGCCATCGGCTTCGTACTCGAAAGCCGCCTCAGACAACACGTCGGCAACGCCGTGCAGCGCGGTGGCTTCGCCGAGCGGAAGTTCGAGGGGGATGACCCCGGCGCCGAACTTCGTCTGCAATTGGGTGAGCACCGCATGGAAGTTGGCGCGTTCTTTGTCTTCCTTGTTGATGAACACGAGGCGGGGCAGGTTCAACTCGGCGGCGCGCCGCCACATCAGCTCGGTCTGCACCTCGATGCCCTCGACCGCGCTCACAACGAACACGGCGAGATCGACCACTGCGAACGCGGCTTGCACCTCGCCCACGAAGTCGGCGTAGCCCGGCGAGTCGATGAGGTTGATCTTGAAGGTGTTGCCATCGGGTACGCGCCATTCGAACGGTGCCAGTGCGAGCGACAA
>JAYTNH010000324.1:0-2907 GCA_043748395.1 Ilumatobacteraceae bacterium
GTTCGAGGCGCAGGTCACCAGCAGGCATTGCGACCTTGCCGCACGATGGCTGCGCTCCCGTGGCCAGGGCTACTACACGATCGGGTCGTCCGGACACGAGAGCAACGCGGCAGTGGCGATGGCGCTTCGGCCGGGCGACCCCGCGCTCTTGCACTACCGCAGCGGCGGGTTCTACATCGCCCGCGCCGGCCTCGACGGCGCTCGCGACATCCTGGCGGGCGTGGTGGCCGCTGTCGCCGAACCAATCGCGGGCGGGCGCCACAAGGTGTTCGGGCGCCACGACCTGGCGGTCATCCCGCAGACATCCACCATCGCATCGCACCTCCCGCGAGCGGTCGGTGTGGCATTTGCGATCGACCGCGCGGCACGCCTCAACGTCGAGAGTCCGTGGGCCACAGATGCGATTGCGGTGTGCAGCTTCGGTGACGCGTCGGCGAACCATTCGGTGGCGACCGGAGCCATCAACACCGCCACCCACATCGCTCATCAACGGCTGCCACTGCCTCTGCTGCTGGTGTGCGAAGACAACGGCATCGGCATCAGCGTGCGCACGCCCGCTGGCTGGATCGCTGCCGCGTACGGATCGCGTGTCGACCTGCGCTACGCGGCGGTCGATGGCGACGATCCCACTGCCGTGCTGCACGCGACCGATGAGCTTGCGCATTGGATTCGCACCCACCGCCGGCCTGGCTTCTTGCACCTGCGCACCGTGCGCTTCGGCGGCCACGCGGGCACCGACGTCGAGAGCGCATACCGCACCGCACCAGAGCTCAAGGCCGACGCGACCCGCGACCCCATCGTGGGCACCGCGCGCCAACTGATCGCAACCGGCGCAGCGACGCCCGAACAACTGCTGCAACGGCACGACGAGCTGCGCGCCACGGTGTACGCCATCGCCGAGGAGGTGGCTGAGTGGCCGCACCTCGAGACCGCTGAACAGGTGATGGCCCCACTCGCGCCGCGCCGCCCGAAGAACGTGGCGGCAGCCGCCACTTCAGCGATCGCAGCCGACCAAACCGCCGAGCCGATCACGCTTGCGCAGTCGATCAATCGCACGCTCGGCGAACTGCTCGACGCCGACCCGAGCGTGCTGATCTTCGGCGAGGACGTCGCCGCGAAGGGCGGTGTGTACGGCGTGACCAAGGGACTACTCGCCCGCGCTGGCGCGGCCCGCGTGTTCGACACGCTGCTCGACGAAACATCCATCCTGGGGCTTGCGCTCGGCGCGGCGATCAGCGGGTTCGTGCCGATCCCCGAGATCCAGTATCTCGCCTATCTGCACAACGCCGAAGACCAGATTCGCGGCGAGGCGGCAACGCTGTCGTTCTTCTCGCAGGGTCGCTATCGCAACGGCATGGTGGTTCGCGTGGCTGGCTACGGCTACCAAGAGGGCTTCGGCGGGCACTTCCACAACGACGATGCCATTGCCGTGCTTCGCGACATCCCTGGGCTGGTGGTGGCCACGCCCGCCCGAGCCGACGATGCCGCAGCGATGCTGCGCACCTGCGTCGCTGCGGCCAAGGTCGACGGCACCGTGTCGGTCATCGTCGAACCGATCGCGCGCTACCACACCGCCGACCTCTACGAGTCGGGCGACAGGGCCTGGCTCGCGGCACCCGACGCCGCGACCCACGTAGCCATCGGCTCGGCGCGCACCTACGGAGACGGCAGCGATCTCACCATCATCACGTCGGGCAACGGCGTGTTCTTGTCGCTACGAGTCGCACGACGGCTGGCAGGTCACGGCATCGGAGCGCGGGTGGTCGATCTGCGCTGGATCGCACCGCTGCCGATCGACGACATCGTCCGCGAGGCTGCGGCCACCGGATCGGTGTTGGTCGCCGACGAAACCCGTGCCAGCGGCGGCATCAGCGAAGGGGTGCTGACGGCGTTGATCGACGCCGGCTACACCGGCCGCATGGCCAGAGTGACCAGCCTCGATTCGTTCGTGCCACTCGGCGCGGCCGCCAAGTTGGTGCTACTCAGCGAGGACGACATCGAACGCGGCGCGCTGCGACTGCTGAGCACCTGATTCGTGGTCGTGAGCGGTCGCTCAGCGACCACTCACGACCAAAGTTCGCCGTAGTCGACGCCGGTGAGGTCGACGGATGCCTGCCACAACTGCGCGGCGGTTGCGACATCCTTGGACCGGTCGCTCGACTCGACCTGCTCGGGGTACCCGCGCTGCTCCATGAACCCGCCTGGCCCGTAGTACTCGCCACCCTGCGCACTGGGGTCGAGCGCCGCCAGCAGCGTGGGCAGCGCGCCTTTGTCGGCACCTTGCATGAGCTTGCCGAGCACCGGCTGAGTGAACGTGGCCATACGACCCATGAACCCGCCGGTGGACTGCGTGAGGTTGGTGGTTGAGACGCCAGGGTGCGCCGCCACGGCGATGCATTCGGCACCGGCTGCGGCGAGCTTGCGTTGCAGTTCGAACGTGAACAGCAGGTTGGCGAGCTTGCTCTGCCCATACGCACCCCAGGCGCTGTACTTCTGCTCGCTCTGCAGGTCGTCGAAGTGGATGCGGCCCATGCGATGCGCCAAACTGCTGATGTTCACCACGCGTGCACCCGCCGTAGCCAACAAGGTGGGCAACAACAGGCCGGTGAGCGCGAAGTGGCCCAGGTGGTTGGTACCGAACTGCATCTCGAAACCGTCGGCTGTCTTCGACCGCGGGGTGGCCATCACGCCGGCGTTGTTGATCAACAAGTCGATGCGGTCGAAGCGGTCGCTCAGCTCGGCGGCAGCAGACGCGATGGAGTCGAGCGACGCAAGATCGAGGTCGACCACACTGACGTCGGCTTTGGGGGCGACGGCCAACATGCGGGCGCGGGCGTCGTCGGCCTTCGACCGCGTTCGGCACGCCAGCACCACACGCGCCCCGTGCTGGGCAAGCGCTCGCGCGGC
>JAYTNH010000325.1:0-4476 GCA_043748395.1 Ilumatobacteraceae bacterium
GAACGAAACCACCGATAGGAGCCAACCATGACATGGCAGCGGATTTCACAGCCACTCACGCACATGCACGACCACTACGACGTCGTCGTGATCGGGTCCGGATACGGAGGTTCGATCACAGCGTCTCGCTTGGCGCGAGCCGGGCGCAGCGTGTGTCTGCTCGAGCGCGGCGCCGAGATTCTGCCAGGCGACTACCCGAACCATCTCACGAAGGCAGCCGAGTCGATGCAGATCGATCGCGAGGGCCACCACGACGGATCGCGCAGTGCGTTGTACCAGTTCCACGTCGACCGCGAAGTCACGATTTACAAGGGGTGCGGGCTCGGTGGCACATCGTTGGTGAACGCCAACGTTGCGCTGCGGCCCGAGCCGCGCGTGTTCGCCACGGGTTGGCCATCGGCCATCGCCGCCGATGCCGACAAAGCTCTCGACACGGGTTACGAACGAGCAGCTTCCATGCTGCGGCCCACCACCTATCCGCAAGACTTTCCCCCGTTGGCCAAGTTGGCGGCGCTCCAAAAGGTTGCGGGCGCCCACGGCATGCAGCGCACGCCGATCAACGTCACCTTCACCGACGGGCCGAACCAGGTCGGGGTCATGCAACACGCGTGCAACGGCTGCGGCGATTGCGTCACCGGCTGCAACTACGGGGCGAAGAACACGCTGCTGATGAACTATCTGCCCGATGCCGCCAACTTCGGCGCTGCGATCTTCTGCGAGGTCGAGGTGCGCCATGTCGAGCGCCACGACGACTCGTGGCACATCTTGTATCAGTCGTTGGAGGGTGGCCGTGAGAAGTTCCACGCCCCGCCAATGACGGTGCGCGCCGACATCGTTGTGCTGTCGGGCGGCACCCTGGGATCGACCGAGCTCCTGCTGCGTTCGGCTGCCGCCGGTCTGTCCACCTCGCCCATGCTCGGCGCCCGCTTCACCGGTAACGGCGATGTGCTCGGCTTCGCCTACAACGCCGACATGAAGGTGAACGGAGTGGGTGCAGGTAAGGCCAAGCCCAGCGCCACCGACCCTGCGGGCCCTTGCATCACCGGCGTCGTCGACTTCCGCGAGCAGCCAGTGCTCACCGACGGCTACATCATCGAAGAGGGCGTGATCCCCGGGGCCATTCAGTCGATCCTCCCGCTCGGTCTCGAAGCGGCCGAGCTGTTCGACGGCAAGTCCACGCGTTCGGGCATCGGCGCACGGCTGCGTCGCTTTGGACGCTTCTTCCAGAGTCTGTTCGGTGGCAGTCGCCACGGCGCCGACGAGCACACCCTGACGTATCTGGTCATGGGCCACGACGACGACTCGGGCCGTATGTCGCTCGACAACGACCAGTTGCGTATCAGTTGGCCGGGGGTGGGCACCAGCCCGTACTACGAACGCAGCAATGCCCAACTCGCTGCGGCGACCGCCGCAATCGGCGCCGACTACGTCTCCCAGCCGCTGTGGTCGAAGGCGTTCAATCATGGGCTGGTCACAGTGCACCCGCTCGGTGGCTGCATCATGGCCGACGACGCCGCACACGGTGTGGTCGACGATCGCGGTCGCGTCTTCTCGTCGGCCACGGGCACAGCCGTGCACGACGGGCTGTACGTGGCCGACGGCTCGATCGTCCCGCAACCGCTGGGTGTGAACCCGCTGTTCACCATCTCGGCGCTGGCCGAACGCAATGTGGCACTCATGGCAGCCGACCGCGGCTGGACCATCAACTGGGGGTCACGGTCGCAGGCACCCGCCCCAACAGCCGACGCGAAGCCTGGCATCGAGTTCTCCGAGACCATGAAGGGCTGGTTCTCGGCCGATCCGGCGGGCACCTTTGTCGATGCCGAGCAGCGCGGCCAGCGGGCCAACAGCGCGGCGCAGTTCCAGCTGACGATCAGCACCGACAACGTCGACGAGATGCTCAGCGACCCCAAGCACCTCGCCGCAGCGGTCGGCACAGTCGAGATCGATGCGCTGTCCGATCAACCGTTCACGGTCACGAACGGTCGCTTCCAACTGTTCGTGGTCGACCCCGAACACGTCGACACGCAGAACATGATCTACCAGTTGCAGCTCGAGGGTGTCGACGGACGACGCGTGTTCTTCGACGGGTTCAAGGTGCTGCACCCCGGCTCGATGCTGCATGCGTGGCCCGACTCCACCACGCTGTTCGTCACCGTGCACGAGGGCGACGACGCCACAGGCGCGGTGATCGGCCGGGCCGTACTGCACATCGCGCCCACAGACTTCGCCAAGCAGATGACCACGATCAAGGTCACCGGCGCCCACGACGAGATGGAACGGTTGCGCTACGAGGCCAAGTTCGGCAAGTTCTTCGCCGGCACCATGTTCGACGACTACGGCGGCGTCATGGCCCCGATCACCAAGCTGCACCGCGACGCACCCCCACGACGCAAGCGGCCGCTCAGCTGCGGCGCGCCCGACATCCACTGGTTCGAGACACCCGACGGCGCACACGTGCGGCTCGCCCGATACAAGGGTGGCGATCGTGGGCCGATCGTGATGGTGCCCGGCATGGGCGCCAACTCGGGGCTGTTCTCGACCGACACGGTCGAACAGAACATGCTCGAGTACATGTTCCACCAGGGCTTCGACTGCTGGTTGTTCGACTGGCGCGGCTCACCGATGAGCGTGACCTCTACCACGTCGTGGAACGGCGACACCGTGGCCGTACAGGACTATCCGGCTGCCGTCGCCAAGATCCGCGAGCTCACGGGTGCCGACAAGATCCACTGGGTGGTGCACTGCGTCGGTTCGATCACGTTCTTCATGGCCGCCCTCGCCGGGCTCGAAGGAATCGGCAGCGTCGTCGCCCTCCAGGTGGCAACCAACCCGGTCGCACCGTTCATGACGAAGCTCAAGATCGGGTTCAAGCTTCCGCAGCTCCTGCCGGCCATCGGTGTGCACTTCCTCAGCGCCGACAGCTTCTACGAAGAAGGCCGTGGGGCGAAGTTCTTCGACTTCTTGCTGCGCCTGTACCCCATGCCCAAGGGCGAACGCTGTTCCAGCGCTGTGTGTCACCGCATCACGTTCCTCTACAGCCTGTGTTGGGATCACGCCCAACTCAGCGGCACCACACACGAAGCGATGCACGAGATCTTCGGTATCGCCAACCTCGAGATGATGAAGCATCTCTCGTTGTGTGCGAAGAAGGGCAAGCTGGTGGGGGTCGACGGCGCCGACATCTACATGCCGCATCTCGATCGGCTCGATCTGCCAATCACGTTCCTGAGTGGTGCCGACAACCGTGTGTGGCTCCCCGAATCGACCGATGTCACGCTCAAGCTCCTCGAGAAGAACTTCGGTGACCGCAACTACCACCGCGTGGTTTTCAACGACTACGGCCACCTCGATCCGGTGATCGGCCGCGTCGCCGACACCGAGTGCTACCCCGAGGTGCTCGCCCACTTCAACCGCGTCGGTGTGTAACAGCTAGCGGTCGAGTTGCTGAAGGCGCCGCGCGTGACTTGCGTGCACTTCGAGCTGCTCGGTCAACGCGCCATGTGTGATCTCACCATCACGCACCACGAACGAGCCGTTCACGATGGTGTGCCAGGCACCGCTGGGACCGCACCGTAGCCATGCCTCCACGGGGTCTGACACCGCACCTGCAAACAGCGGGCCGGTGAGTCGCCACACCGCCACATCGGCCACAGCCCCAGGGGCGAGCACGCCGAGTTCGCCCTCACGACCAAGACAACCCGCTCCGCCCAACGTGGCGACTTCGAGCGCCATGCGGGCCGAGCCAGCCGCAGCACCGTCGCGCAACTTGGCCAACAACATCGCCTGGCGAGCTTCGAGCCACAACGATGCACTGTCGGCCGATGACGAACCATCGACGCCCAGGCCCACCTTCACGCCCGCGGCGCGCATGGGCACGATCGGCGAGATGCCCGACGACAAGATGAGGTTGCTGCTGGGGCAATGGGCCACGCCGATTCCCGCAGCACCGAGCCGGTGAATCTCGTGCTCGTTCGGCATCACGCAGTGCGCAACCCAGGTGCGCGCGCTGCACCAACCCGTGCGTTCGAGGTACTCCATCGGGCGGCAACCGAAGGTGGCGAGCGAAAACTCGTCGTCCTCGGCGTTCTCGGCGAAGTGAGTGTGCAACCGCACATCGAGCCGCTCGGCCAACTCGGCCGAGCGCACCATCAACTGCTCGGTGACACTGAACGGGCTGCACGGCGCGAGAGCAATGCGCACCATGGCACCGTGACTGCGGTCGTGGTGACGGGCGACGGCGTGCTCGCTCGCGGCAAGGATCTCGTCGTCGTCCTGCACCACGTCGTCGGGCGGCAGGCCACCGTCTTTCACGCTGAGCGACATCGACCCGCGGGTGGGATGAAACCGCATGCCCAACTCGGTGGCCGCAGCGATCTCGGCGCCGAGCAGGTCGCCCGCACCGTGCGGATGCAGGTACAGGTGATCGCTCGACGTGGTGCATCCGCTGAGCGCAAGTTCGGCGAGGCCCACGAA
>JAYTNH010000326.1:0-3976 GCA_043748395.1 Ilumatobacteraceae bacterium
TTACCGCGCCCGCTGGCATTCGTGTTGCCCGGCGGTGGAGCGCTGGGGGCCTGGCAGGTGGGCATCCTGAAAGCTGTCACTGAACACGGCGTCGTGCCCGATCTGCTCATCGGCGTATCGGCGGGGTCGGTGAACGCATCGCTGTTCGCCTGGAACTCCGACGTCGACGCGCTGCGCCGTCTGGAAGGCGTGTGGCGCTCGATCCGTCGACGCGACCTGCTGCGCGTGAACCCCGCCCGCATTGCCTTAGCGGCAACGGGCCGTCGGCCGTCGTTCATCGACAACCGCCATGGTGAGGCCTTCCTGCGCCGCCATCTGGGCCGACGACTGCTCGAAGATGCGCCCATTCGGCTGGGGGTGGTGGCCACCGACCTCACGACGGGTAGGCCCCTGCTGCTCACCCACGGCGATGCTGCGTCGGCCGTGGTGGCCAGTTCGGCGTTCCCAGGTGTGTATCCACCGGTGACACGCGACGGTCTCACGCTGATCGACGGCGGAGTCACCGCCGACATCCCGCTCGATCAGGCGGTAGCCATGGGGGCCCGCAGCGCACTGGTGATCAGCGTGCCGATGCTCTCCGAGTCGCCTGCACCTACTCGCGCCATCGACATCTTGTTTCGCGCCTCGACGTTCGGCGTCGAGGCGCACGGACGAACCACCATGGCCAGGCCGCCGGCCGACTTGGAGGTTGTCGAGATCCCGACTCCACCGTCGGCGATCACCACGTTCGCTGTGGGGCGTACCGCCATGGTCATCGACGAGGCGTACACCTCGACCACAGCGTGGCTCGCTTCGCCGTGGACCACCACTGACTAGACCCGTCACTGAATGGCAATGCCGTCAGGGAATGGCGATCACGGTGGAGATGAGGGTCGACGAGCCCGGCGCGGTCTCGACGATCAACTCGAGCGTCCAGTCACCGCCGGCCGGCAGCGTGACGCTGCCACTGAAGTGGTTCGCACCCTGTGATGTCACAGTGACCTGAAGTTCGGCGATGCCTCGCGCCGGCTGCGAAATGCGCGCCGTGACCCCGGCCACCGGCGTGAGTGCGCCGCCCGCCGGAGTGACGAGAATGTGCATCTCGTTGGACCCCACCCGACCAGGACCGAGGGTGACATCGACGATGAGCCCTGATTGAGCGAGAGACGTCGAGAACGTCTGCGACGCCTCGGGCGGTCGCGGCGGCAATGCAACCAGACCCGCCGCAAGGCCCACCACCACAATGCCGAGCACCGCCTCGACGATGACCGCGCGGCGAAGCGATCCCGGCCCATCGTGCTTCAGGAGCCATTGCCCGACTGCACCCAGACCGACCAGTACCGCCACGAGAGTGACCTTCACGAGCAGTGCACGACCCCAGCCTGTTGCGGTCAGGTCGCTCAACCCCCCTGCCAGTTTGAGTGTCTGCAACACGCCGGTACCCACGATCAGTGGAACAGCGAACGTTGCCACGGTCGAGAACCGGCGCACCGTGGGTGCCGCATCGGACTCAGACAGCCAGGCGCGACCGCCGAAGCACAGCAACAACAGGCCACCGATCCACAGCGCAACCGCCAGCAGGTGAACCACATCGATTGCGATCCACAACGACGGCGCCGAGGTGGCATTGGCATGACCGGCTGCCGAGAACGACACGGCGCAACCGATGATCGATGCGATGGCCGCTCCACGCCACCAGCCCTGCTCGCGACGCGACCAGAGGGCGAGGAGCACGATCAACGCGACCGCGAACACGATCCGCAACAGCATCGCCCTTGCCGTGTGGGTGTGCACGATGTCGCCCCACACCGAGGGCGACAACGCGTCGCCCAGATCGCCTGCCACGACCCGGGCGCCGTGCAGGCCGTACGTAGCCAGTGCGCCGACAAGCAGCCAGATGCTGCCGATGCGCAGCAGTGCACGCGTTGCCGGTGAGTCGCCTCGACCGGCCGGAGCGATGACCGCGAAGAAGCCGGCTCCGGCGACCACGATGAGGCCGAGCAAGGCCAAGAACCGCGCGACTCCGAACAACCGCGCGACTTCGGGCGCGGCAGACGCGCCGCCGCTGACCTGCTCGATGAGGTCGGCGCCGTCGACGGCGCCCGTGGTGCCGATCTGGAAGCTCAGCGCACCACTGACAACGTGGCCGTCGGACGATGAAACGCGCCAGACGACGGCGAATGTTCCGTCGGCCAGGTCGGGCACCGACGCCTGCACGATCGACGAATCTCCCACCGATACCGGAGCGCCGAGCGCGACCGCTACCCCGGTCTGATCGAACAGTTCGATCGATGTGAGGGGCGCATCGATCGCCTCGTCGAAGTCGAGCACGATGTTGGGCGGGCTCTGTTCGAGCACCGAGTTGGGCGCAGGGATGCTGTTCTCGAGTGAGGCGTGCGCAGACGCGACCGAGATCGGCGCGAGGGCGAACACTGCGAGGCTCAGGCCGACGACGGCAAGGGCGCGCCGCATCAGGCGAACATCCCGGCCTGGCCCAAGCCATCGATGTCGGCGCGGCCGACCAGCCATGCCAGGCGGTGGTGGTCGTCAACGGCCATCGCCGCTGCAGGTAACTGGGTGAGACCCATGGGCTTGCGGCTCGCCCACGACATGGTTTGGCGTTGTAGCTCGATGCGCACGTAGTCGTTGGGCCAATCGCGCCAGGTGTAGGCGAGCCCCAGATCAGCGTGATGGATCACGGTTTCGCGCCAGCGGCGAAACGGCAAGTCGTCGACGGGTACCACGCCCATGAGGCTCACGCCACTACCGAGCCAACCGTCGGCCGAGCACAAGGCCCACGCCGTTTCGAGCCGCCAGATCGTGCGACGCACGAGATCGACGAGTTCGGCTGCCGACAGCGAGGCGCGCGCGTCGATGTCGCGCTGACGTCCTTCGAAGCCACCCTCGTACTGATCGGCCACCTCACCGCGGCACGCGCCCTCGATCATGCGCGTGCATCCGTCGGCGTTACCGGCGATGTGGGCGAGCACATGTGCCATGGTCCAGTCGGGAAGTCGCGACGGCTTTCGAACCTGCTCAGCGGTCACGGTATCGAGGTCGGCGAGAAGCTGCTGATGGGCGTGAGCGACGCCGGCGACGTCGCGATCGAGATCGTTCATGCGTCGTTCACCGTACCGGGCTGCAGACGTGGCAACCTTGCACCATGGAACACGAGGAGAACTCGCACAGCGTCATGCTCGGAATGGTCGGGTTGGGGCGCATGGGTGCCAACATGGTCAGGCGGTTGCAGCGCGCCGGTCATGCCTGCGTCGCCTATGACGTCAGCGCCGATGCCGTCACCGCCCTCGAAACCGAAGGCATCCGGGGTGCGCTCACACCGCAGGAGCTCGTCGATTCGCTCCCTGCGCCACGCAACATCTGGCTCATGGTGCCGGCGGCCTACGTGGCCGACACCATCGCCGCGTTCGCCCCGTTGCTGTCGCCTGGCGACACGCTCATCGACGGCGGCAACTCGTGGTACCACGACGACGTCGACCGTTCCGCCCCGTTGGCCGCGCAGGGCATTCACTACCTCGACGTCGGCACCAGCGGCGGTGTGTTCGGACTCGAGCGTGGCTACTGCCTCATGGTGGGCGGCAACACCGGGGCCGTGCAACGACTCGCCCCGATCTTCGATGCCCTCGCACCGGGCGTCGGCACCGCTGAACGCACACCAGGACGCACCGGCGACCTGCATCCGGCCGAGCTCGGCTGGCTGCACTGCGGCCCATCGGGTGCCGGTCACTTCGTCAAGATGGTGCACAACGGCATCGAGTACGGGCTGATGGCCGCCTACGCCGAGGGACTCAACGTGCTGGCCAAGGCAAACATCGGCGCTGTCGACCGGCCCAAAGATGCCGAGACCGCCCCCATGGCGCAGCCCGAGTACTACCAGTACGACCTCGACCTGAGCGCCATCAGCGAACTGTGGCGACGCGGCAGCGTGGTGTCGAGCTGGCTGCTCGACCTCACCGCGGCCGCGTTGCACGCCGATCCC
>JAYTNH010000327.1:0-17907 GCA_043748395.1 Ilumatobacteraceae bacterium
TCGGGCGGAAACGGCAGCCACGGATCGGCGGGCCAGCCGTGCAATGCGTCGGGAGTCCAGGGGATGGGCGCGCGGCAGCCGTCGCGGTGATCAGGGTCGACCACCCGGTGCGGCGGAACATCGGCATCGACCAGACCAAGTTCTTCACCCTGGTACATGAAGGGCGTTCCGGGAAGCGTGAGCAGCATGATCGCGGCCACTCTGGCCGCAGCTTCGGAGCCCCCGTATCGCTGGCGGTGACGGGGTACGTCGTGATTCGAGAGCACCCAGGTGGGCCAGGCGCGGCGGGTGTCGAGGTGGTGCAACGTCGACACGATTCGCTTCGAGAGTTGAGCAGCATCGAACGGCGCCCACAGGAACGGAAAGTTGAAGCTGAGGTGGAGCTCGTCGTTGTCGCCGTAGTACGAAGCCATTGCGGCCTCGTCGAGCAAATACACCTCGCCAACGCTCACCCGATCGCCCGGATAGCTGTCGAGCAGAGTGCGGATGCGGCGCAGGCGTTGGTGGGTCGCAGGAACGTCGTTGTGGATGACGTGCACAGCGGGCTTGCGCCCTTCGGGGTGCGGGTCGTCGAGGTCGATGTGCTTGCCGATCAGGTGGACGACATCCATCCGGAACCCGTCGACACCGCGGTCGAGCCAGAAGCGTAGGGTGTCCAGCATTGCCGCCTCGACAGGTGGGTGATCCCAGTTGAGGTCGGGTTGCGAAGGCAGAAAGCACCGCAGGTAGTACTGGCTGCGCACGTCGTCGAACGTCCAGGCGGTGTCGCCCCGGGGGAATGCAGCCATCCAGTTGTTCGCCGGCTCATCGCGCCACACGTACCAGTCGGTTTTGGGGTTGGTCCGGTCGAGACGACTCTCACGAAACCACGGATGCTGGTCGGAGGTGTGGTTGGGTACCCAATCGAGCAGCACTCGCAGATTGCGCAGGTGAGCCTGCTCGACGAGCTCGTCGAAGTCGGTCAAGGTACCGAACACCGGATCGATGTCACAGAAGTCGCTGACGTCGTAGCCGAAGTCGGCCATCGGCGACCGAAAGATCGGCGAGATCCACAGCGCGTCCACTCCGAGCCAGGCCAGATAGTCGAGTTTGTCGATGATGCCGCGCAGGTCGCCGATGCCTGCGTGGGCGCCGTGAGCAGGACCGCCGTCGGCGAAGCTGCGGGGGTACACCTGGTACACCACGGAATCGCGCCACCAGGGCACAGGTGAGGTAACCGCCGTCGCGGAGCGTTCTGCTGGCATGCATCGCACGTTAGAACCCGTGTCGGCAATCCGCACGTTGGGCGAATCGACCGCTAGAGTGTCGGCCTACAACTGTCTAAGGTAATGTCAACTCTCTAGGTTCGGGAGCCCTATCGTGAAGAAGGGTCGTCACCGCCGCTTCGAAGAAGCGCGAAAGCTCAAGCAAGCAGGCCCCAGTGCATTCGACCTGGGTTTCGGTGCATCAGATCAACCTCAACGCAGCGACGACGACGAGTACGCCGCGCTGGCCGAAAAGTACGGCGTCACGTTCGATGATGACGATGATGATGACACCGATGACTGATCGTCGCTGACCGAACACTTGCGCGGCACTCCACGTGCTGCTGCCCCACGTCTATGTCCACACCACTCCGTAATGTCGCATTGGTCGCGCACGTCGATCATGGAAAAACCACCCTTGTCGATGCGCTGCTGCGCGCGACCGGAACCTTCGCCGCCCACCAGGCGGTGGTCGAACGCGTCATGGACTCGAACGACCAAGAGCGCGAGCGCGGTATCACCATCCTCGCCAAGGCCGCATCGATCACCTGGAAGGGCACCAAGATCAACCTGGTCGACACGCCCGGCCACGCCGACTTCGGTGGTGAGGTCGAACGTGCCCTCACCATGGTCGATGGCGTCTTGCTGTTGGTCGATGCCGCCGAAGGTCCGCTGCCGCAGACCCGTTACGTGCTGCAGAAGGCGCTCGCGCTCGATCTGCCGGCCATTGTGGTGATCAACAAGGTCGACCGCGCCGATGCACGCGCCGACGAGGTGCTCGACGAGATCTATCAGCTCTTCATCGACCTCGATGCGGGCGACGAGCACATCGACTTCGAGATCATCTCGGCGGTTGCCCGCGAGGGTCGCTCTACTCGCGGCGTGGGCATGCCCACCGCCGACGAAGATCTGTCGGCCTTGCTCGACACCATCATCGAAGCGATTCCGGCGCCGAAGGGCGACGCCGACGCTCCGCTGCAGGCAATGGTCACCACGCTCGATGCCAGCGAGTACCTGGGCCGCCTGGCCATTGGTCGAGTCGTCAACGGTGTCATGCGCCGCGGCGAGACGGTCGCCCTGCTCGAAGAAGAGTTCGCCGAGGGTCAGCCGCCGCTGAAACGACGCCTCACCCAGCTCATGGCGTTCGAAGGCGTGAGCCGCAACGAGGTCGACGAGCTGTCGGCCGGCGATCTGTTCGTGGTGGCCGGATTCCCCGAAGTCGAGATCGGTGACACGATCTCGTCGGTCGAGACACCGATTGCTCTGCCACGGTTGGTCGTCGACGAACCGGTGCTGCGCATGACCTTCGGCGTCAACACCTCGCCGTTGGCCGGCCGTGACGGCAAGTTCCTCACCAGCCGTCACCTGGTCGAGCGACTCAACCGTGAATTGTTGGGCAACGTGTCGATCAAGCTGTTCGAGACCGGGTCACCCGACGTCATCGAGGTCGCCGGTCGTGGCGAGCTGCAGTTGGCGGTGCTCATCGAATCGATGCGCCGCGAAGGTTACGAACTGCAGGTCAGTCGTCCCGAGGTCATTACCAAGGAAGTCAACGGCAAGCGCTTCGAGCCCCAAGAGCGTGGCGTGTGCGACGTTCCCGACGAATACGTGGGCACCGTCACACAAGAGCTCGCACCGCGCAAGGGTCGCATCACCGACCTCCGTTCCGGCGATGCTGGTCGCACCATCGTCACGTTCGAGTGCCCGAGCCGCGGACTCATCGGGTTCCGCTCGTTGCTGATGACCGCAACCCGTGGCACGGCGCTGCTGCATCAGCATCACCTGGGCTGGATGCCCTGGGCGGGCGAGATGCCCGACAGCCGCGGTGGTGCCATGGTGGCCGACCGCATGGGCGTCACCACGGGCTATGCGCTCGACAAGCTGCAGCTCTCGGGTGGGTTCTTCGTCGACCCGGGCGAGCAGGTGTACGAAGGCATGGTTGTCGGAGAATGCGCCCGCGACGACGAGATGGTGGTGAACGTGGTGCGTGCCAAGGAGAAGAACAACATCCGCACGCACAGCCACGACGACGCGGTGAAGCTCCCTGCGCCGCTCATTCACACCCTCGAGACCGCTATCGAGTGGATCACCGACGACGAGCTCGTCGAGGTGACCCCGAAGTCGATCCGCGTGCGCAAGCGTCACCTCGCCCTCGAAGAACGCCGCAAGGCCAACAAGAAGCCCAAGTGACCCGCCGGCGTGACCCGTTGGGGTGACTGGCTAGCGGCGCGTGGCCGGGTGGGGCAGCGGCGTCCACTTCGGACGTTCGAGCAGGCTCACCATCTGGTCGTACACGCGCTGCCCGACCATCTCGACGATCTCGTCACTGAGGTAGCGATACACCGGATTGGCGCCGACGAAGGCCTCGTCGCTCTCGGTGCACCACCAATGGAAGTCGCGGCCGCCTTCGCCCCAGTCGCGTCGCTTCCACTCGCGCAACGTGGAAGTGACGTAGCCATTGTCGTCGGTGTGGCTCTCGAGTCGCAGAGGTAGCTGCCAGCACACATCTGGCTTCCAGTCGAGTGGCCGTTCGCCCGCTGCGGTCGCGGCGATGTGGAGCGCGCAGCCCGAACCGCCTTCGAAGCCAGGCTCGTTGTGGAAGATGCATGCGTCGTTCACCACCCGCGTAGTGGTGCCACCGTCGTCGTCGGGCGCAAGGAAGCCCTTACGCATGCCGGTGCGGTGGTTCTGCCACACCTCAGGTGTAAGCCGCACCACCGAGCTCACCACGGTTTGCACGTCGTCATCGTCGATGAAGTGGGCTCCATGACTGCAGCAGCCTTGTTGCAGTGCCGTGGCGTCGTCGTCGAGCACTCCCTTGCAGCCGGCACCGTAGATGCAGCTCCAGTTCGAGCGCAGGAAGGTGGCATCGAACACCCAGGTTCGTTGCTCCTCGCCGTCTTCGAAGCTGATCAGTTCGTGGGGTTCGAGCGGGTCTGTGAGAGACGTTCGGGACACGGTGCGAAACTACCAAGGTCGCCGGTGCCAGACGCGGGTGGCGGGCGATCGGCAGGAAAGACCTGGGTGAGAACAAGGCCGAGTGGTCGGAATCGGTTGCATGCGGTCGTACCTTCGCAGCGTCTCACGTGAAGGAGCACAACCATGAACACAGACTTGACTGCTCACGATCCTGACGTTGCGCACGACCACGATGGCGGCCTGGCGATCGACCTGGCCAAGTTGCTGCCACGTCGCCAACTGTTCCGCATAGCGAGTGCGGCGAGCCTGATCGCCCTGGTTGGTTGCGGTTCCGAGTCGGCGAGCGGGGCAACCGATACTGGGGGCACGGCCGGCGCTGCCACCACGCCCGACACCGCGACGGCCTCGACTACGGCAGGTACGACTGATGCCACCAGTGCCACCACTGCTTCGAACGACGAATGCACGGTGATTCCCGAGGAGACCGCCGGACCGTACCCGGGCGACGGGTCGAACGGGCAGAACGTGCTCACCGAGGCCGACGTCGTTCGGTCCGACATCCGGTCGAGCATCGGGAGCGCCTCAGGGGTGGCCGACGGCGTCGAGTTGCGAGTGAGCATGACCATCGTTGTCGGCAGATAGCTGCAGCCCTCTCCCCGGCGCCGCCGTGTACCTCTGGCACGCCGACCGAGAGGGCCGTTACTCGATGCACTCGCAGGGAGTTGCCGACGAGAACTTCCTGCGTGGCGTGCAGGTCGCCGGCGATGATGGTTCGCTGCAGTTCACGACCGTCTTCCCGGGCTGCTACGACGGTCGCTGGCCGCACATCCACTTCGAGCTCTATCCAACGCTCGACGACGCGCTCGTCGCGTCGAACCCCCTCGCTACCTCGCAGATTGCTCTGCCGAGAAATGCCTGCGCGGTCGCGTATCAGGCCGACGGGTACAGCACGAGTGTCACGAACCTCTCACACACATCGCTCGAGAGCGACATGGTGTTCCGCGATGGATATGCGGCGCAGTTGCCCACTATGTCCGAAGACGCCACTCCGGCTTCAGCGCGTTGCTCAGCGTCGGCGTCTGACCCCGCACCAAAACCCCGCCACGCCGCAAAGACGCATCGGTAGGCTGGCAACCTCATGGGTACGCCACCGAACACCGCCGATCAGCTCCGCTCGTCGTTCACCGACTTCTTCTCGTCACGTGGCCACACGGTGGTGCCATCGGCCAGCCTCATCCCGCACGATCCCACCGTGTTGTTCAACGTGGCCGGCATGGTGCCGTTCAAGCCCTACTTCGTCGGTGACGAGGTTCCGCCCTACAACCGCGCGGTGAGTTCACAGAAGTGCGCTCGCGCCGGCGGCAAGCACAACGACCTCGACGACGTCGGCCGCACCAAGCGCCACCTGGTGTTCTTCGAGATGATGGGCAACTTCAGCTTCGGCGACTACTTCAAGACCCAGGCCATTCCCTGGAGCTGGGAGCTCGTCACCGAGGTGTTCGGCTTCGACGGCGATCGGCTCTGGATCACCGTGCACGACAGCGACGACGAGGCCGAAGCCATCTGGCACGAGCAAGTCGGGGTGCCGATGGATCGCATCCAACGGCTCGGCGACAAAGACAACTTCTGGCAGATGGCCGACACGGGCCCCTGTGGGCCGTGTAGCGAGATCCACATCGATCGCGGCGCGGCGTTCGGGCCCGATGGTGGTCCGCTCAACGATCCTCACGGCGACCGTTTCATGGAGTTCTGGAACCTGGTGTTCATGCAGTACAACCAGGCTCCTGACGGAAGCCGCACGCTGCTACCCAAGCCGAGCATCGACACGGGCGCCGGACTCGAGCGCATTCTGTGCCTCCTGCAAGGGGTCGACTCCGTCTGGGAGACAGATCTGATGCAACCACTCATCGATCAGGCCTGCAGCCTTACCGGCCGCTCGTACACCCCCGGCGACTACGACGACCCGACCAGCTTCAGCATGCGAGTGTTGGCCGAACACGCGCGCAGCAGCACCATGCTGGTGAGCGACGGCGTGTTCCCCAGCAACGAGAATCGCGGCTACGTGCTGCGGCGCATCATCCGCCGGGCGGTGCGCCACGCCTACTCGCTGGGCACCGACAAGTTGGTCATGCCTTCACTCGTCGAGACGGCGATCGACGTGATGGGCGCTGCCTACCCCGACGTCGCGAAGAATCGCGACTTCATCGTCGGGGTGCTCACCCGCGAAGAAGAACGGTTCCGCCAGACGCTCAAGACCGGGCTCACCATCCTTGAAGACGAACTCGCGTCGCACGCTGCTGCTGCAGGCGGAACCTTGCCAGGTGCTACCGCCTTCTTGCTGCACGACACCTACGGATTTCCACTCGAGCTCACCCAAGAGATTTCAGCCGAACGGGGTGTCGAGGTCGACGGCGAGGGTTTCGCGGCCGAGATGAATGCGCAGCGCACGCGCGCCAAGGCGGGCCGTAAAGGTGCGACCACCGACGACGACCGGCTCGACACGTACCGCGAGGTCGTCGACCAGTTCGGCATCACCGAGTTCGTGGGCTACACCGTCGACACCGTCGAGGCGCGTGTGCTGCACGTTGCGCCAGCGGCCGACGGTGACGACGGTGACGGCCTGCTCGAGATCTTCCTCGACCGCTCACCGTTCTACGCCGAGAGCGGCGGTCAGGTGGGTGACACCGGCGTCATCGTCACCGACGGTGGCGAGGCGCTAGTGCTCGACACCACGTTTGCGCTGCCAGGGCTGCGACGTCACGTCGCTCGTCTCAGCAGCGGTGAAGTCGTCGTTGGCTCTACGGCGACGGCCACCATCGACGTTGCGCGGCGCACTGCCATTCGACGCAATCACACCGGTACTCATGTGCTGCATCACGCGTTGCGCACCGTGCTCGGCGAGCATGTGAAGCAGGCCGGCTCGTTGGTATCACCCGATCGGTTGCGCTTCGACTTCAGCCACTACGAAGCAGTCACCCCCGACGAAATCGCGCGCATCGAGACCATCGCCAACCACGAGACGCTCGCCAATGCGCCGGTGCGCGCCTACGAAACCACCAAGGACGATGCGACCGAGCTCGGGGCGATTGCGTTCTTCGGCGACAAGTACGGCGACATCGTGCGCGTGCTCGAAGCCGGAAGTTCGGTCGAGTTGTGCGGTGGCACTCACGTACGGGCCACCGGCGACATCGGCACCATCAAGATCGTGAGCGAGAGCTCAATCGGCTCCAACCTGCGGCGCATCGAGGCAGTCACAGGCCAGAATGCCGTACGCCTGCTGCAGCGCGACGAGGCGCTCATCAACGACGTCGCGCGTCTCGTCGGATCGAGCTCCGACGATCTGCTGGCCGGTGTGCAACGTCGGCTCGACGAGGTGAGGTCACTCACCGACGAACTGAAGCTGCTGCGCGCCAAGCTCGCCATGGGTCGAGCCGCCGAGCTTGCCACGGGCGGCATCGACGGACGTGTTATCACCCGTGTCGACGGCCTGTCACCCACCGACCTTCGCGATCTCGCCGTTGCCGTACGGCAACAGTCCGGCGTGTCCATCGTGGTGTTGGCTGGCGTCAGCGACACCGGGGGCGTGTCGCTCGTGGCCGCGGTCACACCCGACTCGGGCCGAGTTGCGGGCGATCTCATCAAAGATGCCGCCAAGGCTGTGGGTGGTGGCGGCGGCGGCAAGGGCGACATTGCCACCGCTGGCGGCAAGAACCCCGACGGTCTCGACGAGGCGCTGCGCCTCGCGGAGGTAGCGGCCCGTCCGTGACGCAGGCCGTCACACCATGAGGGCGCTCGGTATCGACCTCGGTTCGAAGCGGATCGGTATCGCCGTCAGCGACCGTACGGGCACCATTGCGTCGCCGTTGCTCGTACTCCAACGGTCGGGGTCGGTGCGCCGCGACCACGAGGCGATTGCGGCCTTGGTCGCCGAAGAGGAGGCCGAGATCGTGGTGGTCGGGTTGCCGCTCAACATGAACGGCAGTCTCGGGCCGGCCGCGAAGGCTGCCGTTGCCGAGGCCGAGCGGCTGACTACCGTGGTGGACGTGCCGGTGACTACATACGACGAACGACGCACCACGGTGTCGGCCGATCAGGCGATGATGCAAGCCGGCATGAACGCGCAGGCTCGACGCCGCATCGTCGACAAGGTCGCAGCGGCGGTCATGTTGCAGAGCTGGCTCGACTACCAACGGGGCACTGCGTGACGCAGATCGACGAGTCACCTGCGGGCCGCACCGAGCCCCCACGCGGCCTCATCTCGCAGTGGCATCACGACCCGTGGGACGACCCCGATGCCACCGACGCCATCGTGGTCGAGCGGTCGCCCCGATCATGGCGGCCCGTGAAGGTGCTGGTCTACACCGTCGGTTGGCTCATGGTGGTTGGTCTGCTGGTGCTCGGCGCGGTGGGCTACTGGTACGTGCAACGCGCCAATCCCGACGGCGACGCTGGGGCCCCTGTGAGTTTCACGGTGCACGATGACGACACACTCGAGACCCTGAGTCTGCGACTGAAGGACGAGCGCTTCATCTCCGACGCGCCGCTGTTCCGCTGGTACGTCGAACGAAACGGAGGACTCGAGATCCTGCCCGGGTACTACCAGATCCGTCCGAACGACCACATGGGCAACGTGCTTGCGGTGCTTCGCACTCCTCCCTCACAGACCTACACGAAGGTCACGTTTCCCGAGGGCTACACCTACACGCGGATGGCCGAGCGGCTGGCGTCGAAGGTGTCGCGGCTCAGTTCCGCCGACTTCATCGCCACTGCCACTGCAGGCCAAGTACGGTCGAAGTATCAACCGCCGGGCGTCAACAGCCTCGAAGGTTTGCTCTTCCCCGACACGTACCAGGTGTCGAACAGCGAGTCCGAGGCCCAGGTGGTCGAGCGCATGGTCGCGCTGATGGAGCGCGTCGGTGGGCAAGAAGACATCGACACGCGTTCGGCCGAGCTTGATCGAAGCCCGTACGAGATTCTCATCATCGCATCGATGATCGAACGCGAGGCCAAGCTCGACGTCGACCGGGCGAAGATCGCCCGCGTCATCTACAACCGGCTGTACCTGGGCATGCCATTACAGGTAGACGCCACGCTCTACTACCAGCAAGATTCCGAGCTCGACTTCAGCCAACTGAAGGCCATCGACACTCCCTACAACTCGTACCTGTACGCCGGATTGCCACCCACCCCCATCGCCAACCCCGGCAGAGCCTCTCTTCAGGCCGCCCTGCATCCGGCCAACAATCCGTCGCAGGGCGACCCCATCTGCCGCGGTCTACCACAGCAGATCCCGTGCATCTACGTGTACTACGTGGTGAGCGACGAGAACGGCGCTCACGCCTTCGCCGCAACGCTCGAACAACACGATGCAAACGTGCAGCGTGCGCGCGAACTCGGCCTGCTGTGATCAGCGGCAGCACCCGAGTAGCGGCGGTCATCGGTAGCCCCATCGGCCACAGCTTGTCTCCGGCGTTGCACAACGCAGGTTTTCTGTCGCTCGCGGCCAACTGGGTGTATGTCGCGCTGCACGTGGCCGATGGGTCGGCTCAGCAGGCTCTCGATGCGATGCGAGTCCTCGAACTGGGCGGTCTGTCGGTCACGATGCCCCACAAGGCTGCGGTTGCTGCCGCCGTCGACATCCTCGATCCCGCCGCCGCCGCGTTGCACAGTGTGAACACCGTGGTGCCGGTCGAAGGCGGTCGACTGCATGGATTCAGCACCGATGGTGCGGGTTTGGTGGCGTCGCTCGCGGCCGCAGGCCATGTGGTCGACGGCAAGGTCGTGGCCGTGGTGGGTGCCGGCGGTGCTGCGCGCTCGATCATCGATGCTGTCGCCCGAGCCGATGCAGCACAGGTGGTGGTGATCAACCGCACGGCTGCCAGTGCGCAGTCGGCCGCCGACCTGGCGGGCGATCGCGGCAGCGTCGGGGTTGATGCCGATCTGGCCGATGCCGATGTCGTAGTTCACGCCACGTCGGTGGGTATGGGGTCACACGATCTGCCGTTCGACCCATCACTGCTGCATGCAGGTCAGGTCGTCGCCGACATCGTCTATCACCCGCGGCGCACAGCGCTGCTCGAGGCCGCAGCGCGGGCGGGGGCGCTCACGGTCGACGGGCTCGGCATGCTCGTGCACCAGGCCGCACTCCAACAGCAACTCTGGGTCGGTCAATTGCCCGACGTGGTCGCCATGGCCGCCGCCGCAGAGCGGGAGCTTACGGCGCGAGGCCAGTAGCCTCGATTCGATGCTCCGCTTTCTCACCGCCGGCGAATCTCACGGCCAGGCCCTTGTCGTCATCATCGAGGGCCTGCCGGCGGGGCTTTCGGTCACCGTCGAAGACGTGCAAGCCGAGCTGGCCCGCCGACGCCTCGGATACGGCCGTGGCCCGCGTCAGCGTTTCGAGCAAGACGAGCTCACGCTGGTGGGAGGCGTGCGTCACGGTCGCACGCTGGGGTCACCGCTCGCCATCGAGATCAAGAACAGCGAGTGGCAACGCAGCGACAAGTGGCACGACGAGATGTCCCCCGCTCCGGGCGCTACCAAAGCGCCGCTCACGCAGGTGCGACCAGGTCACGCCGATTTGGCGGGCATGCAGAAGTACGGCTTCACCGATGCCCGCGACGTGCTCGAACGGGCCAGCGCGCGCGAAACCGCTGCGCGCGTGGCGGCGGGCGCGGTTGCGAAACTGCTCTTGGCCGAACTCGGCGTCTCGATTCTGTCGCACGTCATCCAGATGGGTCCGGTTCGGTCGACCACCGCGGGGCGGCCTACTCCGGCCGACCTCGCCCGCGTCGACGAGTCACCCGTGCGCTGTTTCGACGCGAGCGCCGAGGCGGCCATGATCGACGAGGTCAAGGCGGCTGCGAAAGACGGCGACTCGCTGGGCGGCGTGGTCGAGGTGCTCGGCTACGGCGTGCCCATCGGTTTGGGCAGTCACGTGCACTGGGACCGCAAGATCGACGCCGCGCTGGCCCAGGCGATGATGAGCATTCAGGCAGTGAAGGGTGTCGAGATCGGCGAGGCATTCGACGTTGCCGGCCGTCGTGGCAGCGTGGCCCACGACGCCATCGTGTGGGATGTCGAGGCCAACGACTATCGACGCGAGAGCGCGCTTGCGGGTGGCACCGAGGGCGGCATGACCACCGGTGAACTGCTCGTGGTGCGCGCCGCCATGAAGCCACTTGCCACGCTGAACCAACCCACGCTCAAGACCGTCGACGTCATCACCAAAGAGGCCACCGTCAGCTTCAAGGAGCGCACCGACGTAACGGCCGTGCCCGCAATGGGTGTGGTCGGCGAGACCATGGTGGCGTTGGTGTTGGCGGCCGAGGCGCAGCGCAAGTTCGGTGGCGACTCCGTGGCCGAATTCGTCCGCAACGCCGATGCCTTCCGTGCATCGTTGAGCTGACACCGTGGCGATTGCGGCCAATCAGCACCTGGTGCTCGTCGGCATGATGGGCGCCGGCAAGAGCACAGTCGCGCGGCTCGCTGCCGCTCGTCTTGGTCGTCGCGTGCTCGACAGCGATGCGGTGATCGAAGCCGCCGAGGGTCGGACGATTCGCGAGATTTTCGTCACCGACGGCGAGCCCGCCTTCCGTCGTCTCGAGACGCAGGTCTTGGTCGAAGCGTTGGCCGATCCCGAGCCGGCGGTCATCGCCGCAGCAGGGGGAGTGGTGTTGAGCGACATCAACCGCCGCGCTCTGTGCTCGTCGTCGGCGCGGGTGGTGTGGCTGTGCGCGAATCCGACCACGCTCGAAGCCCGGGTGTTGTCGGCCCACCATCGTCCGCTGCTCGACAACGACCCATCCGGTACGTTGCAGCGCATGTTCATCGAACGCGAGCACCTGTATCGCGAGGTCGCCGACCTCATCGTGTCGGTCGACTCACGCTCGGTCTCCGAGGTCGTCGAGGCGGTGTTGCGATGATCACTGTTCCGGTGCATCTCGGGTCGCGCAGCTACGACGTGGTGGTGGGCCACGGCGCGCGGCACGAGCTGGGCGCGCTGTTGCCCGCCACCGCCAGCCGCGCGGCCATCGTGACGCAAGCCGGCATCCCACTCCACATCGACGTCGGCATCCCGTTCGAGCGCTTCGAGATCGGTCACGGCGAACAGCACAAGACCCTGGCAACGATCGAACAGCTTTGCCGCGGGTTCGCCGGCATGGGCCTCACCCGCCATGACGTGGTGGTTGGTCTCGGCGGCGGTATGGTCACCGACGTTGCGGGCTTTGCGGCGGCCGCTTGGCACCGGGGTGTTCCGGTCGTGCATGTTGCCACCACGTTGCTCGCCATGATCGATGCGGCGATCGGTGGAAAGACAGGCGTGAACCTTCCGCCCGAGCGGCCGTTGGGCGAGGCCGGGGGCAAGAACCTGATCGGGGCGTTCTGGCAGCCGTCGGGGGTCATCTGCGATCTCGATGCGCTGGCCAGCCTTGCCCCCCGCGAACTGCGCTGTGGCCGAGGCGAGATGGCGAAGTACCACTTCCTCACCGGTGACGAGCTGCTCGGCATGCCCGAATCTGAGCGCATTGCCCGATGCATCGAGATCAAGTCCGACTTCGTGGCGCGCGACGAACGCGAGGGCGGTCAACGCGCGTTGCTGAACTACGGCCACACGTTGGCCCACGCGCTCGAGATCGAGACGAACTATGCGATCGCGCACGGCGAAGCGGTCGCCGTGGGACTGGTCTACGCGGCGCATCTCGCGCATGTGCTCGGGCGAATTCCACAGGCGCGGGTGGCCGAGCACTACGCGGTGGTGGGTGGCAGTTACGAACTCGACACCCGGCTGCCACCAGGCGTCGAGCCCGGCCGATTGCTTGCTGCCATGGCCCGCGACAAGAAGGCGCTCGCGGGCCTCACGTTCGTACTCGATGGCCCCGTTGGCCCCGAAGTCGTGTCCGATGTTCCGGTCGAGGCGGTCACCGAAGCATTGCGCCTCGTCGCGAACGCCCGTTCGTGACCGGGGTGCCTTCGTGACCGGGGTGCCGGTACTCGCCACGACTCGCCTACGCATGCGCGGTTGGTCAGACGCCGACAAGCTCGACTATGCCGCACTCAACGCCGACCCCATTGTGATGCAGCACTTTCCAGCCACGCTCACGAGCGAGCAGAGCGACGAGATGGTCGACCGCATCAGGGCTGGGTGGAGCTCGAATGGGTTTGGTTTGTGGGCGGTCGATCGCGTCGATACGGGTGCGTTCATCGGGTTCGTCGGCTTGTCCGCGCCGACGTGGCAGACCGCCTTCACGCCGTGCATCGAGGTGGGCTGGCGACTTGCGCATCACCAGTGGGGTAATGGGTTCGCGCCAGAGGCGGCGCGGGCGGCGATCGATTGGGCCTTCCAGCATGTCGAGCTGCCCCGCAACGAGATCGTCAGCTTCACCACCGTTGCCAACGAGAACTCCCGCCGGGTGATGAGCAAGGTCGGACTGGTGCACGATCCGGCCCGCGACTTCGATCATCCGATCCTGCCGAACTGGCATGGTCGTCGCCACGTCCTGTATGCCATCGATCGGCGGCAATGGCTCGGGCAGCGCGCCCACACAGCCGACGCTGCATCATCGATCGCACCAGTGAGGTAGTCGAGGTGACACGATAGGGACGTGGCGCTCATCAGCTTGTTGCACGGACCGAACCTCAACTTGTTGGGCCAGCGCGAGCCCGAGGTGTACGGAGCGGCTTCGCTCGCCGACTACGTCGCTGCCGTTATCGAGGCGGCTGCAGTGCACGGTCACACCGTCGAGGCGATGCAGACCAATCACGAGGGTGTCTTGGTCGATGCCATTCACGGCGCCCGTGGTCGTGCCTCAGCCATCATCATCAACCCGGGTGCCTTCACGCACTACGCCTGGGCGATTCACGACGCGTTGGCAGCGTTCGACGGTGTGATCATCGAGGTACACATCTCGAATCCCAACGCACGCGAGGCCTGGCGGCACACCAGCGTGGTGGCTCCAGTCGCCACTGGCTCCATCGTTGGTCTTGGCATCACCGGGTACCGGCTCGCTGTCGAGGCGATTTCGGCCCGGCTTGCCGTATGACCGACATCGGTCATCGGGTTGGTCGCGTCAGGGAACGGTTCGCCGACGTCGACGCGTTGTTGGTGACCGACCTCACGAACGTTCGCTGGCTCACCGGGTTCACGGGTTCGAGCGGGTGGGTGGTCGTGTTGCCCAACGAGATGTTCCTGGTGACCGATGGCCGTTACGGCGAACAAGCAACCCGGCAACTGGCCGCCGCCGCGGTGCCCTGCGACGTGCTGGTGGGACTCAGCGCACAGGCCACGCTCGACCACATCGTGCGGCTGGCAGGGCGGGTAGAATGCCTCGGCTTCGAGGCACAACACGTCTCGTATCAGCAGTTCGTCACGTACGAGGCGGCGATCACGTCCACGTTGGTGCCAACGGCGGGCATCGTCGAAACCGGTCGGCGTACCAAGGACCCCGCCGAGGTCGCACTCATCGAGCAAGCCTGTGCCATTGCCGATGCCGCGCTGCACGACGTCGCGCCCTCGATCCGCGACGGGCTCACCGAGGCAGATGTACGCAATCGTCTCGAAGTAACTATGCGTGAGCTTGGTGCGATCGGACCGAGCTACGAAACGATCGTGGCCACGGGTCCGGTGCATGCGGCCATGCCGCACCACCGGCCCACCGCAGCACGCATCGAGCCTGGGCACACCGTAATCATCGACGTCGGCGCGCTGGTGGGCGGTTACCACAGCGACATGACGAGGTCGTTCGTGGTGGGTGATCCGTCGCCTGAACAGGCCGAGATGTACCAGGTGGTGTTGGCTGCACAATGCGCCGGCGTGGCTGCGGTGAGGCCCGGCTTGACGGCCGTCGAGCTCGACGCAATCTGCCGCGACACGATCGCTGACGCCGGGTACGGCGACCTGTTCACTCATGGCACGGGGCACGGCGTCGGACTGCTCATCCACGAAGATCCGTTCGTGAGCCGAACATCTACCGCCGCTTTGCAGGTCGGCGACGTAGTGACCGTCGAGCCTGGGGTCTATCGTGAAGGCTTCGGCGGCTTCCGGGTCGAGGATCTGGTGTTGGTCACCAGCGACGGTTGCCGCGTGCTCACTCACTCGCCCAAGGACTCGCCATGCCTGCCATCACCACCAACGACCTGAAGAACGGCATCACGCTCGAACTCGATAACGCGCTGTTCCAGGTGATCGAGTTCCAGCATGTCAAGCCGGGCAAGGGCGGTGCGTTCGTGCGCACCAAGCTGCGCAACCTCAAGAACGGCAACGTCTTCGACAAGACGTTCAACGCCGGAATTCGCGTCGAGCAGGCAGTCATCGACAAGAAGGACATGCAGTTCCTGTACCGCGACGGAGACGACTACATCTTCATGGACACCGAGACCTACGAGCAGACCACGGTCACTCCGGTGGCGCTCGGCGATGCCTCCGACTACCTGGTCGAGCAGGCGATTGCGCTCATCGCCTTCCATGGTTCCGACATCGTGTCGGTCGAGATTCCGGCTGCAGTCGAGCTCACCATCACCGACACCGAGCCAGGCATGCAGGGCGACCGCGTCAGCGGTGCACGGAAGCCGGCCACGCTCGAGACAGGCAAGATCATCCAGGTGCCGTTGTTCATCAACATCGCCGATCGGGTCAGGGTCGACACCCGTTCCGGCGACTACATCACGCGAGTCTGAGCGTCCGTGCCTCGCCCGTCAGGTGACGATCAGCGCACCGATGCACGCGAACGCGCGCTGCTGTTGCTCTACGAAGCCCATTCAAAGGGCATCACACCGACGGCGGCGGTCGAGGCGCAGGTGCTGCAACCCGACCCGATGGCCACGAAGCTCGTGCTCGGCGTTGAAGAACACCAACAGCAACTCGACGATGCCATCTCGAGCCATGCCAAGGGCTGGACGCTGGCACGCATGCCAGTGGTCGATCGCACCGTGTTGCGCATCGCCGCCTACGAGCTGTTGCAATGCCCCGATGTGCCGGTGGCGGTAGTACTCGACGAAGCGGTCGAGCTGGCCAAACGGTTCAGTACCGACGATTCGGGCCGGTTCGTCAACGGCGTGCTCGCCGCCCTGGTACCCGTGCTACGCACCGCATGACGGCGCTGCACCGTCTACATCCAGCAGACTGAGCCCGTGTCGACTCCCGATCTGGTGCGCGCAGCACGTTCACGAATCGCTCGCGTCACCGTGTGGCAGGCGCTGCTGGGGTTGATGGTCGTCGCGTGGACGTGGTACTTCACGTGGTTGAGCCTCGACGTTCACCACGGCCTCGGCACGTCGGCGTACGACTTCGGGCTGTACGACCAGGGTGTCTGGCTCATGTCGCGGTTCGAGGCGCCCTTCGTCACGTTGATGGGTCGCAACCTGATGGGCGACCACTCGTCGTTCATCCTGATCTTCCTCGTGCCGTTCTATTGGGTCTTTCCAGCGGCCGGCACGTTGTTCTTCGCGCAGAGCCTCGCGGTCGGAATGGGGGCGCTGCCGGTGTTCTTGCTGGCCCGCAAGAAGCTGCACAGCGAGGCGATTGCGCTGGTGCTCGCGGCTGTCTACCTGCTGCACCCTGCGGTGGGTTGGACGAACCGCGAGAACTTTCATCCCGACGCCTTCCTCGGGGTGTTCGTCGGTATGGCCATCTATGGCGCGGTCGAACGCAAGTGGCGCCTCTATGCCGTGTTCGTGGTGCTCTCGTTGCTGGTGAAAGAAGACGCTTCGCTCGTGCTCGTACCGCTGGGTGTGTGGGTTGCTGTGCGGCGTGATCGGCGACTCGGTCTGCTCACCATCGTGGGTTCGCTGTCGTTCATGCTGTTCGCGATGTTCGCAGTCATGCGCAGCCTCATCGGGGTACCCACCCGCAACGGTTGGCGCATCCCGTTCGGTGGCCCTACAGGCTTCGTATCCGAATTGGCCGAACGCCCCGGCAATGTGATCGATCACTTCCGCAGCGAGGGGCGGCCGTTCTACTTCTGGCAGATGACCGCACCCTTTGCTTGGGTCTTCGCGCGGGCCCCCAGTGTTGCGCTCATCAGCGTGGTGGTGCTCGGCACCAACATGCTCAGCACGTTTTGGTACCAGTTTCACATCGAGTACCACTACTCGCTGGTCATCGTGCCGGCGTTGGCGTTGGGCACTGTGTACGCGCTCAGCTTCATCGCCGGCTTCTGGCACCGCCGGTGGGCGATCGCGGGCGTGGTGCTCATGGCCACGTGGAGTGCCGTCCTGTGGGGCCCGTTGCCCATCGGACGCGGGTACGACGCCCAGTACTACTGGAAGCCCAACTACCCGTCGCCTGTGGCTGCGCGCGAGTTGATGCGCGAGATTCCCGCCGACGCAGTTGTATCGGCGCACCACGCGCTCACACCGCAACTGGCGCACCGCGAGCAGATCTACATGTTCCCAAATCCGTTCCGAGTGGTGCTGTACGGGCCGACCACCGATCTCGAACGCGAGCGGGCTCGCCTGCCGCAAGCCGATGACGTGCAGTACGTCATGTTGCCGGCGCAGTTGTCGGCCGAACTCGCCATCGATTGGGCTGCGATCAGTACCCAGTTCGAGACGGTCGATTCGAACGCGTACTGGGTGCTGTACCGCCGTATCGGGCGCTGACTCGTTCTGCGGGCGAAGTCCTGACGTACGACGCCATCACGGGCCTCAGCGTCAGGACTTCGGGTGTTCGTGCGTAACTGCGGGTCGGTTTGGTATGGTGCTCGCGTCCGTGAAACGGGTCCTGTGAGGCCCGTACGGCAGGAGC
>JAYTNH010000328.1:0-4199 GCA_043748395.1 Ilumatobacteraceae bacterium
CCCGTCACGGGCCGACCGTGGTGGTCACCAACGAAGTGGGCATGGGCGTACATCCCGAGACCGAATTGGGCCGCCGCTACCGCGACCAACTCGGCCGCGTGAACCATGCGATGGCCGCCGCGGCCGACCGCACGCTGTTGCTGGTGGCCGGGCGGGCAACAGTGCTGCACGACCCGTGGGACCTGCTGACGTGAGCTGGCTACACGATGCGCTCTCCTCGCTGCCCGAGGCCGACGGTCCCAGTGGCGACGCCGTACGAGCGCGCGCGGCCCAGATCCTGCGACCTTCCGGTGCCTTGCAGCGTCTCGACGACGTCGCGGCTTGGGTCGCCGAGTGGCAACGCACCGCTCAGCCCGCCGTGCGCCGCCCCGTCGCGCTCATCTTCGCCGCCGACCACGGTGTTGCAGCTGCGGGCGTGAGCAGTTACCCGACCGAGGTCACCGCCGCAATGTTGGCTGCCTACCGTGGCGGCCGTTCCACCATCAACGCGTTCGCCCGCGTGGTGGGTGCCGAGGTGCAGGCCATCGACGTCGGGGTGGGATCACCCACCGGCGACATCCGCATCGAGCCGGCAATGAGTCCAGCGTTGTTCGAGGCCGCCGCGAACGCCGGCCGAACCGCCGTCGAAGCACTCGACGCCGACCTGTTGGTGCTCGGCGAGATGGGCATCGGCAACACCACTGCCGCCGCAGCAGTCGCCGCAGCGTTGGCGGGTGGCGACCCGACCATGTGGGTGGGCCGCGGAACCGGGGTCGACGACGCCGGACTGGACCGCAAACGCCTCGCCGTTCGATTGGCGACAGCCCGCATCGGCGGGGTCACCGACCCGCTCGAGGTGCTACGCGAGGTGGGCGGCGCCGAACTTGTGGCCATCGCCGCAGCCATCGTGGCAGCCCGACACCGACGCCTGCCGGTAGTGCTCGACGGCTACGTTGTCACTGCGGCGGCTGCGCCTCTGGCGGCAGTGCGAAGCGACGCGCTCGATCACTGCCTCGCCGGCCACTGCTCGGCCGAGCCGGGCCACCGAAAGCTGCTCGAGGGCCTCGCAAAGCACCCGCTGCTCGATCTCGACATGCGGCTGGGCGAGGGGTCGGGCGCGATGGCTGCAGTACCGCTCGTTGCAATGGCATGCGTCGGCGTCACCGATGTACCCACCTTCGGGGAGTGGTTCGGCTGACGGGCTTACCAGCAGCCGCACAGTTCCTCACTCGGGTGCCCATCCGGCTCACTCGGGCGCCCTCAATGGCTCAAGCAGTTCCTTGGTTCCCGGTGGTCGGTGCCGCGGTGGGGGCCGCGGTGGGGGCCGTAGCTGCCGGATTGTGGCATGTCACCCCCCCGATGGTGGCGGCCGCAGTGGCCGTGATGGTGGGCGTGCTCATCACCGGGGCCTTCCACGAGGACGGCCTGGCCGACACTGCCGATGCGTTCGGCGGTGGCTACACCGTCGAACGGCGGCTGGAGATCCTGAAAGATCCGCGGCACGGCTCGTACGGTGTTGCGGCGCTGAGCGGGTCGATCGTGCTGCGAGTGTTGTGCCTTGGCGCACTACCCGGTCCAGCCGTGATGTTGGCCGGTGCGATCGCCGTGCACGCGATGTCGCGCGGTGCGGCGACCGTGTTGATGGTGGCTGTTCGTGCCATCAGTACTGACGGGCTTGGCGCCGACTACACCCGCGAACTGCGAAGCTCACGGGTGCTCATTGCTGCCGCGGCAGCCATGGCGATCAGCATCGTGGCTGTGGGCTGGTGGGCGGCCCCGCTGGCCGCTGCCGGCGCGGTTGCGGCGTTCGCCACCGGCTGGCTGGCACGACGCAAGATCGGCGGCATCTCCGGCGACGTGTTGGGCGCATGCGAGCAGGTAGCCGAGTGTCTGTGCCTCGTGGTACTCACCGGATTGGCCGCCCGATGGGGCCTGTGGTGGCGCTGAATTCAATGGCGGACTTTGCGTGGCCGGTTGTTCATCACCGCTGTGCCTGGTATCCCCGCTGTTCTCGTTGGTTCGATTTCGATTGCTTCGTAGCCGGCCCCTCGATCCCCGAACCACTCCCGTGGGCGCGATTTCTCCACAACTGTGGAGATCCCGCACCCACCCAGAATCGCAATCGAAGTGAGGAGAACGGAGCGCGGAACGAGGCTTCTCATGCTCGAGCGCGACTTCTTCCCCGCCTTTCCCAGCGGCGCAGTTTGCCCGAGCGGATCCCGAGCCAGGCGCGATCAATCGCTGGGCCAATTCAGTCGGTGCCAGCCATGCGGGCGATCACCTCGCGCAGCACATGCTCCGACGTTGCGAAGTTGAGTCGCACGAAACCATGGCCACCCTCACCGAAGTCGGGGCCAGCACTGAGGCTCACACCACGACTGCGGAACACCTCGACCGCATCGTCGAGGCCAAGCGCGCGGCAGTCGAGCCACGCCAGATAGGTGGCTTGCGGCGGGATGTAGCCCACGTCGGGCAGCGCGTCGCGCAGCAGATCGGCGAGCAGCATTCGGTTGCGGTCGAGGTGGACCACCACAGCGGCCAACCATTCGTCACCCTCGGTCCACGCCGCGTAGGTCGCCACGGCCGCCGGAACGCTGACCGCACCGAGTAGGTGACCGGGCAGCGCTTCGAGTCGATCGAACACCGACTGCGGGCCGACGTGCGCAATGGCATAACGCAGGCCGGCGATGTTGAAGGCCTTCGACGCCGACTGAACGGTGACCGTGCGCTCGGGCGCGAAGTGAGCCATGGGGCGGTGCACCAGCGGCGCATACGTGAGATCGGCGTGGATCTCGTCGCTGATGATCACCAGGTCGTGGCGGTCGGCGATGGCGGCGATGTGCTGCAGCTCGTCGTCGCGGAACACGTGACCAGTGGGGTTGTGCGGATGACACAGGATGATGACTCGAGCCGGCTCGGTGACCAGCCGCTGGTCGAGCGCGTCGAGATTCCAGCCACCATCGACCACCTCGTGAGCGACAAGCCGCCGACCGTTTTCATCGATGGCCTTCCGCAGCGGAGGGTACGACGGCGTGAACAGCACCACTCCGTCGCCCGGCTCGGTCGCCACATGCAGCACCGCCTCGACGGCCTGCATGACATCGCAGAACTCGCGCGAACGGTGCGGATCGGGCTGCCAGCCGTAGCGACGGACGCATCGCTCGACCCACAGCTAACAGATGGACGTGCCGGCCACCGGCGTGCGCCAATCGGGATAGCCGAGCTCGCGATCGTCGAGGAACCGTTGTAACGCCGCAGCCACCACCGGCGCCGGCGCAAAGTCCATGTCGGCGATCCACGCCGCGAGCGTGCCCGGGTGACGGTGCCATTTGGCCCCCTGCTTGTTGCGCAGCCAGGCGAGGTCGAGGTTGTCGAACCCGAACGGATCGGGCCGGTCGACGTGCACGGCGGTCAGCCGGTGACCAACGCCGCGAACCGGCTGATGCCCTCGACGATGTCGTCGTCGCCGAGGGCGAACGAGAAGCGCGCATAGCCCGGGGTGCCGAACGCCTCGCCGGGAACGAACGCCACCTTGGCCTCGCTCAACACCAGATCGGCAAGTTCGAGGGTGTTGGTGCACACCGATCGGTTCACGCCAAGTGGTTTGCCCAACAAGGCCGACACGTTGGGATAACAGTAGAACGCGCCCTGTGGCTGCAAGCAGGTGACACCCGGAATGTCGCTGAGCATCTTGTGCATCATCAGCCCGCGGCGCTCGAATGCCGCGCGCATCATCGCCACCGCCGAGAGATCGCCACTGACCGCAGCGAGTGCTGCAGCTTGGGCGACGTTGCTCACGTTGCTCGTGGCGTGCGACTGGAAGTTGGTGGCCGCCTTCATCACATCGGCCGGCCCGATCATCCAGCCGACTCGCCAGCCGGTCATTGCGTAGGTCTTGGCCACGCCGTTCACGATGACGCATTGATCGGCGAGGTCGGGCACCAGCGTGGGCATGGAGCTGAACTCATGAGGGCCGAACGTGAGGTGCTCGTAGATCTCGTCGGTGACCACCCAGATGCCGTGCTCGAGCGCCCAACGGCCGATCGCTTCGACCTCGGCGGGCGGATACACCGCTCCGGACGGGTTGTCGGGACTGACGAACAACAGCACCTTGGTGCGCGACGTGCGGGCTGCGTCGAGCTGCTCGACGGTGACCTTGAAACCGGTGGTCTCGTCGGTCTGCACGACCACCGGCACCCCACCGGCGAGCACGATGGCCT
>JAYTNH010000329.1:0-7100 GCA_043748395.1 Ilumatobacteraceae bacterium
CTGCCACGGCGACCGGAGTGACTGCAACGTTCTGGTTGGGCTTTGCTGTCGGGCGTGGCGCGGCGGTGTGGATCGCGACGCGGGCGACAGCAGCACAGATGCTCACGGTGTCGGTGCTCGGCACTGTGGTGGCAGCGGTGGGGTTCTGGGTGTTCGAGGGGCCCGGAGCGATGCTGTGGGTGACGACCTTCGTGTTCGCCGTGTCGGTCGCGCCGCAGTACGCGTCGATGATGGCCTTCGCCGAGACCCGGCTGGCGCTGTCGGGTGGCTCCACTGCTGCACTGGTGGCATCGTCGGGACTCGGCGTGTTGGTGCTTCCCTGGTTGCTGGGCCAACTGTTCGATGGGGTCGGCCCGCAGGCGCTGCCGCCCACGATCGCCATCGGTTCGATCATCGTCGCCGCGTCGGCGGTGGTGGTGGCATGGGTGCTGCCTACTGGTCAGCGGCCGCCGGCAACGTCGATGAAGGCTCCGGTCACGTAGCTCGCCGCGGCTGATGCCAACCACAACACCGCCGGCGCCACCTCATCGGGGGTGGCCGATCTGGCCATGGGGATGGTGGGGGCCATGCGCTCGACGCGGCCTGGTGGCGCATGGAGGTGGAAGTCGCTCTCGATCAGGCCGGGACGGACGCCGTTGACGCGGATGCCGAAAGGCGCGAGCTCCTTGGCGAGTCCGACCGTCATGGTGTCGAGGGCGCCCTTCGATGCCGCGTAGTGCACCCACTCGCCCGATCCGCCGAGCACTGCCGCCTTCGACGAGATGTTGATGATCGCGCCGCCCGCACCTGCACGGTCGGTGCGCATGCGATTGGCCGCCTCGCGACAACACACGAACGCGCCACCGACGTTGACCGCAAAGAGGTGAGCGAGCATGGCTGCGTTCACCACCTCGAGCGTGCCATACCCGCCGGCGGTGCCGGCGTTGTTGACGAGCGCATCGAGGCGGCCGACGCGCCGGTCGACTTCGGCGAACATGGCGACCACAGCCTGCTCGTCGCCAACGTCGGCGCGGACCGCAAACGACTCGTGCCCCAGCTCGGCGGCCAGTGCTGTCGCCCGGGCTTCGCTCGACGAATAGTTGACCACCACGGTGTAGCCGGCCGCCGATGCTGCGCGGCTGATCGCCTCGCCAATGCCACGCGCACCACCGGTGACGAGCATGACCGGTCGCGAACTCACCGCAACATCGTTTCGAGACCGAGGCGCACCGCGGGCCACTCGGCGTTCGTGATGGCGAACATCGCCGAGTCGCGAGCGACGAGCCCCTGCTCGTCGGCGGCCCAGCTACCGCGGTGGTTCCGCAGAATGCCTTCGAACTTGGCACCGACCCGCTCGATTGCCGTACGGCTCTGCTGGTTGCGGGCATCGGTGCACAGGCACAGCCGTCGCACATCCCACACGTCGAACGCATGCGTGAACAACAGCAACTTGGCCTCGGTGTTGATGCCTGAGCGTTGTGCCGATGCTGCGAGCCAGGTGCCACCCACCTCGACCTCATCGGGGAACTCGCGGCCCCGGAACGATTCGAGCCGCATGAAGCGTGTGCAACCGATCAGCGCACCATCGGTGAGTCGGCGCTGCGCGAACGGCACGGCCGAGCCCCGCTGCTGGTCGGCGAGCAGCATGTCGACATAGCCGGTCATCGACGTGCGATCGGCGGGAACCACGGTCCAGTCGTACGTGGTGCGATCTTCGCTGGCAGCGACAAGTAGTTCGTCGACGTGATGATGACCGAGCGGCTCGAGTTGAACGAGTCGCCCAGCGAGGATGGGGGCTTCCAGAGGCATACGACCTACAGCTTGGCAGTACGGTGCGGGTGATGCGCGTCGTATTGTGTAACGAGTTCGGCCCACTCGATCAGCTCTCCATTGAAGAGCGCCCGGCCGCTCACTGCGGCGAACGCGACGTACGCATCGGCGTCACCGCAGCCGGCCTCAACTTCGTCGACGCGCTGTTCGTGCAGGGCCTGTATCAGATCAAACCGCCCCTGCCCTTCGTTCCGGGCAACGAGATCGCCGGAGTGGTCACCCAGGTGGGAGCGGCCGTCTCCAACTTCGCCGTCGGCGATCGAGTGCTTGCCAACGTTGGGTTGGGTGGATACGCGAGCGAGGTGGTGGTCGATGCCCGACGGGTGGTTGCCACCCCCGCCAACCTCACCGATGGACAGGCCGCAACGTTCACGCAGAGCTACATGACTGCCTGGTTCGCACTGCACCATCGCGCCAACGCACAGCCTGGCCAGTGGCTGCTGGTGTTGGGCGCCGGCGGGGGAGTCGGGCTTGCGGCCGTCGATGTCGGTCGGGCGATGGGGCTGCGGGTGATCGCGGTGGCATCGACTCCAGCGAAACGTCAGGCCGCGCTCGATCGTGGTGCCGAGGCCGTCATCGACTCGACGACACAAGACGTAAAAACTGTCGCCCGCGAGATTGCCGACGGTGACGGCGTCGATCTCGTCTACGACCCCGTGGGCGGCGCGGCGGGCGAACTGGCACTCCGCACATTGCGCGAAGACGGCCAGTTCATCGTGATCGGGTTCGCGAGCGGCGACATCCCGAAGTTGCCGGCCAACCAAGTGCTGCTTCGCAATCGACGAGTCACCGGTGTCGACTGGGGTGCCTGGGTGGGCCGCAACCAAGTTGCCAACCACGAGATGATGCTGGCGGTGCTCGGCGAGATCGCCAACGGCACGCTGTCTCCCGTCGAACCGGTCACGTATCCACTCGAGCAGGCGGCTCAGGCTTTGCAAGATCAACTTGATCGCAAGATCACGGGCAAGGCAGCACTGGTGCCATGATCCCCGAGCCGCCGGGTTCGCTCGCCAAGTACCAGGCGATGCGCGATTTTGCGGCGACACCCGAGCCCCGTGGCCATGTCATGTCGTCGCCCGGCGGTCGCCGGCGATTCGTGGTGCAACGCCACCGTGCTTCGCGGCTGCACTACGACCTGCGTCTCGAGGTGGACGGCGTGCTGGTGAGTTGGGCAGTGCCGAAAGGGCCGACGCGCGACCCGGCCAAACGCACGCTGGCTGTGAAGGTCGAAGACCACCCGTTCATGTACGGCTGGTTCGAGGGCGACATTCCGAGCGGCTACGGCAAAGGTGACGTGATCGTGTGGGACGACGGCTGGTGGCAGCCCGACCCCGAGTATCCGGCTAGCGCCGATCCGGCCGCGGCCCTCGCGAAGGGCGAGCTCAAGTTCGTGCTGCACGGCCGCAAGCTCGCGGGTCGATTCGTGGTGGTGAAGACTGGTCGCGACGCGAAGACCGACGACCAGTGGCTGCTCATTCACAAACGCGACGACTCAGCGATCGACGGCTGGAATCCTGAGGACCATCCGGTGTCGGTGCTCAGCGCGCGCACCAACGACGACGTGGTGGCGGGTCGGGCAGGCCGCTGGCCGGCGCCGACTTCCGATGAGCTGGCAGAATTGGCGTCGATGGGCGAGAAGGGTCGCTGGAGCATCGGCGGTCACGAGTTGGCCATCACCAATCTCGACAAGCCGATGATGCCTGGTCGCGATGGCGAGCCACCGATCACCAAGCGCGAGGTGATTGCCTATTACGCCCGTATCGCACCGTGGATGACGCCGTGGTTGAGCGGGCGCCCAGTGAACCTGCAGCGATTTCCCGACGGCATCGATGGTGCGAAGAAGGGCTTTTGGCACAAGGCCGTTCCCGAGCACGCGCCCGAATTCATCCGTCGCTGGCCCAACCCGTTGGCCGACGACGCCAAGACACGCGAGTACCTCTTGATCGATGGCGCGCCGTCGTTGGTGTGGACCGCCAACTTCGCCGGCATCGAGATCCATCCGTGGACTTCGACGGCGGCCAACCCCGAGCAACCGTCCTACGCCCTCATCGACATCGACCCTGGTCCGGCCACCAGTTGGGACGACACGCTCGCCATGGCTCGCCTGTTCGGTGTGGCGATGGAGCAGCTCGGATTGATCGCTCGTCCCAAGGTGACAGGTCAGCGCGGCATTCAAATCTGGGTGCCTGTGCGACCTGGTTACACGTTCGCGCAAACGTCGGCGTTCGTCGAGATGGTGTCGCGTACGGTGGGCCGCGTGTTGCCCGAGTTGGTGAGCTGGCAATGGGCGAAGAACGAACGCAACGGCAAAGCGCGCCTCGACTACACCCAAAACGCGATCAACAAGACGCTGGTCGCGCCGTACAGTCTGCGGCCGGCACCGGGTGCTCCGGTGTCGGTGGCGCTCGACTGGCACGAGCTCGACGACCCCGAGTTGCGTCCCGATCGGTGGACGATTCGTGACGTGTTTGCCCGACTCGACACCGTCGGCGATCCGTTCACCGCGCTGGTGGGCGTGCAGCAAGCCTTGCCAGCTCTGTAAGGGCAGGTATTCTGTTCCAATGGCCAGACCAGTGTGGACAGGCGCGATCTCCTTCGGCATGGTGTCAATCCCTATTCGGCTCATGCCGGCGGTCAGCCGCAAGAACGTCACGTTCAATCGCATCGACGACCGCACCATGGCGCGCATCCGTCGCCGCGAGGTCAGCGAAGCCACCGGCGAGGAAGTGCCGCCAGAACACATCGTCAGGGGCTTCGACCTCGGGGGCGGCAACTACATCGTCATCACCGACGACGACCTCAGCCCTCTGGCCCCTGCCAAGTCACGCGAGATCGACCTCGACATGTTCGTGCCCGAGAGTGACGTCGATCCGGTGATGTTCGATGCCTCGTACCACGTGATACCCGACAAGGTGGCCAAGCCCTATGCGCTGCTCGCCAGCGCCATGGCAGGCAGCGGCCGTGTCGCAATCGGTCGTTTCGTGATGCGCCAAAAGGAGTACCTCGCGGCCATTCGTTCCGACGGCACGCATCTCATGTTGTCGACGCTGGTGTTCCCCGACGAAGTGATCGCAGCAGAGTCGGTCGACGAGTTCGAGACGCTCGAATCGGTTGAGTTGTCCGAGAAAGAGCTCACCATGGCCAAGTCGTTGGTCGAGGCACTCAGTGACGACTTCGATCCCGAGCGTTACACCGACGACTACCGCATGGCCATCGAGTCGATCATCGATCAGAAGGCAGCCGGCAGAGCGCCCTTGCCGGTCGAGGCGGCTGCACCCAAGGCGATGGTCATCGATCTCGCATCAGCGCTCGAAGCGAGTCTGCGTGCGGCACGGGCGGCCCGCGGCCGTCATCCGGCCGATGGTGCCAAACCCAACGAGGTGGCCAAACCCGCCCCGCGTAAACGCAAGACCGCCTGACCCGGCTGTCAGGTTTCGCGCACCACATCCCGGGCCGATTTGTCGTCGCGCAACCCCACGAAAACCGGGTGGCGAAGGTGGCCCGTCTCGGTCCATTCTGCGAACGACACCTGGGCGACGAGTTCCGGGCGCACCCATCGCGCGGTGCCACGCTGCAGCTCGGGCGCTGGGTCGAACGGGGAGTCGTCAACCACGAGATCGTCGAGCTGCCGCTTGAGTGTTCGTAACAACCGCTCGTCGAAGCCAGTGCCCACGCCTCCGGCGAAGCGCAGCGTCGGGCCGTCGTACACGCCCACCAGCAGGCTGCCGAATGTTGCCGCGCGGTTGCCCCTGCCAACGAGGTAACCACCCACGACCAGTTCTTGTTCGTGGCGATGCTTGACCTTCACCCACGAGGGTGACCGCCGGCCGGCCTGATAGGTCGAGAGGCGCCGTTTGGCGATGACTCCCTCGAAGCCACCGGCATGAGTGACCTGCATCATCGCGTCGCCGTCGTCTGCAACCGGAGTGAGCAAGATGGTGGGGGTGGGCGACAATGCTTGTTCGAGACGGGCACGGCGTTCGTGCCATGCCAAGGCCGCGATGTCGACGCCGTCGGCCATGAGCAGATCGAACGCAACGAACGCGTGTGGGCAGTCGGGTCGCCCGACCAGTTGAAACGAGTGCTTGCCGGATTCATCGACAGCTATCACCTCGCCGTCGAGTATCCAGTCGCCGCCGCCTGGCGCGTTCAGTGTCGCCGCGAGCGCTTCGAGCCACGGCCACTGCTCGATGCGCGGCTTGCCCGTTGAACTCACCGCGTCGACCTGTCCGTTCCCGCGAACGCGCACCAACGCCCGGTGGCCGTCCCACTTCGGCTCGAACATCCAGTCGTCACCGCGTGGTAGGGGTCCGGGCGACGCCTTCATCGGTGCATTCGGCCACGTCATCTCACCCAGCATGACGCAGTCGTCAACGAATGCCCCGATTGTTCCGTTGGCCGCAAGACTCGGTGCAGTCGTGTCAAAGCTTCGGGACCGTGAACACCGCGCGACGGTCCGGCCAACTCTGCACGGCTGGGGTCCGCGCGGTCTCGTAACCTCCGTGCCCCGCGAGCAGACCTGCAGTGCCCGAGAAGCTCGAGACGTGAGAGCCAAGAATGTAGGTGGTTCCGGCGAGCAGGTAGAGATCGGACAAGGCGTCCTGAACTCCGCCGAGCGAATTGTGCGGCGATTTCTGTGACAGCTCGTACACGTTGTCGAAGCGACGATGGACTTCGGCACTCACCTGCTCATTGTCCGTTGACAGAAAGAACGGTGTCGACGAGTCGGTCGATCGGATCTCGGCCATACGCGAATAGAACCATTCCGGCGTGGAAACCCTGCGGGTTGCGTCGAGCGCGTCGGGGTGCGCTCGAATCATCACTCCTACTGTTGGCACAGTCCAGGTGCCTACCGCCGCGACGCGACTCGTGACTGCAGCCGTCGGCCGGAGCGATCCGAGTGACTCCCACCACGGCAGTGGGCCCTTTGGGCCACGAAACTCGTCGGACGTCTCGGTGACGAGCAACGGGCGGGTGTCGTCGATGCGGATGTCGGCCACGCTTTGGTAGCCACCGGTCATGCGCGCGGCAATCTTCACGCGGGTGAGCGAAACGGTCGCGACGTCGATGACGAACAGATCGCTGATCGAGGCCCCGAACTTCGAGTTGGTTTGCCATGCGACGCGCAAGGTTCGGTCTGCGAGTGGGGCCCACTGTCGTGCCGAGAGCATGGCACGCAACCGATTGCACAGGCCGCCGTGCACTCGCACGAACAGTCGTCTGGTCATCACCGGGATTGTTACACGCCTGCAGCCGAGGGAGTGATACTGCCTGCTCCTTCAAAGTGCGCC
>JAYTNH010000330.1:0-4152 GCA_043748395.1 Ilumatobacteraceae bacterium
GCGAACGCGGCTTCGCCGATGTCGTCGAGCATGGCAGTGGAACCCACCATGTCGATGAACATCACCGACAGGGTGCGCGTTACCGCCGAAGTGTTGAGACCTGCCTCGGTCATGCCGCTCCGGTTGGCGCTCGGGGGGCCACTGCTCGCGCGCGGCCGACGATGTCGGCCTCGTCGGCGGCGATACGAGTGAGCAGTTGTTGGCGGCGTGCTGTCACCTCGGCGGCGGCGACAATGGAGAACGTCGACCACAGGTGCGAATCGGCGGCCACCGCAGCGCGTATCGAATCGGCGAACGCGCGTGCATCGGGATCGTTCGAGTCGTCGGCCAGCGAGACCACGTGAACCTGCGCGGTGTCGCCCTGCCGATACAGATCGAGTGCGACCACCCGTTGTTGATCGTCGATGAGGATGGCGGCCGCACCCTGCAGCGGGTTGAGGTCTTTTGAGTCGATCACCCATCCGCCGGTATTGAACACGTTGACAGGGTTCGCGAAACCGTCGACGGTTGTGGTGCGGGCAAACGGCTTGTGGGTGTGGCCGAAGACGAATGTGGCCGAAGCAGGGACTCTGCCCAGTTCGGAGATCAACTGTGGCGCGACTGCCAGGCGCAGGTACTCCTGCAAACCACGCTCGGCATCCTTCGACAAGGGCGAATCGCGGTGGTGTCGCTCGGGCGCCATCTTCTTGCTGATCACGATGCGCGATGCGAGGCGCAGCGCCCATGCCTCGACGCGCGTTCGCAGCGTGCGGCCCTTGCGTTCGATGACGGCATCGATGACACGCGCGGCGAGGTCTCTCATCGCCTGCTCGCTCTGCAACATCTCGTAGAACTGGCTGACATCGGTGCCGGCGTCGCCCGACCGACCGAGGGTGCTCCACATGAAGTCGACCCACGCCCAGTTGTCGCCCTCGATGTGCCACGCCGATTCGGCGTCGTCACGATCGGGTGTGAGTACGGCGTGCAAGAGCTCCATTGCTCGGTAAATCGACTCGGTGTAGTGCCCGTGGCTCACCACCACGACGCGAGTGCCATCGGGATCGACGATGCCGAGGTTGGGGTACGACTGGCTCACCGTGATGCCGACGTCGGGTGTCGCCCGGTTGGCCAGCGTTACGACGAATCGGTCGTCATGGGGCAACAGGTCGTTGGCGGGAAAGAGATGTGTGACGTGCCAGTCTTCGATCAGCGGCGTACCCAGAGGCGTGGACGCAACGTAGGTGACGTATTGGTGCTGGCGGGCGAGCTCCCACAAGTGGTGATCGTGATTGCCCGCGATGTACGTGATGTCGGGCGCGAACATCGGTCGGTCGCCGCCGAACGCCATGCGGATGAAGTCGGAGAACGTCTCGCATGCTTTGCTGGTCGGGGTGAGCGCCAGTTCGAAGATGTCACCGGCGAACACCAACGTGGGCGGCGCCGGCTGGCCTGCCAGCAACGAGCCCAACGCCTCGCCGAAGGCGGCCAGTACGGGTGCAGGTGTACCGGTGGCGATGGTGCCGTCGTTCTGAACATTCGTGAGCAGGCTGTTGGCCGCGCCGAGATGAAGATCGGACACCACTACGTGGGTTATCGCCATCCTGCGCCCCTCATCCCCGTGGCGGCGGCACACGTTCGCTCGGACCTGCCGCGTCATCGACGTATTCATCAGACACACTAGACCGATGCGCCCATCGCGTCGATCGGGACCGACATCAGCTGTCATGGTGTTTGTAGTGGCCAGCTGTGTCGTCCTCACCGGGTGCATCACCGGCGCGCGCCCCTCGTTCAGCACCGACGAGGTGCTCGAACTCGGACCGCCTCCCTCGATCGACGGCACCATCAACGACATCGAGTCGGTGGTCGTGATCGGCGACTCGATCACCGCAGCGTCTGCCGATGCCATCCGCTATGTGCTCACCGCCAGTGGGGTCACCGACATCACCATCGATGGCGTTGCGAGTCGCCGCATCGAGGTGGGCAATGGCAGCACCGAGCCGTTGTCGGGGGTGCGTACGCTCACGACGTTGGTGGCCGACGGCGCGGCGCCCGATGTGTGGGTCATCGCGCTCGGCACCAACGACCTCACCTCGTACTCGGGAGCCGAGGCCTACGCAGCGCTGGTCGACGAAGTGATCGCACTCATCTCGCCGTCGACCACGCTGGTGTGGATCGATGCCTATCTACCGCAGCATCTGGAGCAGTCCGAGGTCTTCAACGAGGTGCTGCGAACACAGTTGGGCGAGCGCGGCAACGCTGCGGTGGGTTCGTGGTTTGCGGTGGCCGCGCAACCCGACACCGATCTGTTGCGCAACGATCAGATCCACCCGAACAACGCGGGACGCATCGCGTTCGCGACGGTGATTGCCAACGCCCTTGCCCGAGTGACCTGAGCGCCTGCTACGTGCCCCAGCGGCTCTGGCCGAAGCGGTAGCCGACCGAACGCACCGTCTGGATGTGGTTGGCATGCTCCTCGCCGAGCTTGGCCCGTAGGCGGCGAATGTGCACGTCGACCGTGCGCGCCCCGCCGTAGTACTCGTAGCCCCACACCCGGCTGAGCAGAATCTCGCGGGTGAACACCTTGCCGGGGTTCTGGGCAAGGAACTTGAGCAGCTCGTACTCCATGTAGGTGAGGTCGAGTGGGCGACCTTCGATGGCGGCTTGGTAGGTCTCGAGGTTCAGCGTGAGCCCGCTGTACTCGACCAGTTCGGGGCGGGCGGTACTGGTGCCGTGGAAGAACAGGTGGCGCAGCCGTGCCTCGACTTCGGCCGGATGGAACGGGGTGAGACAAAAGTCGTCGAACAGGTCGTCGCGTAGTTCGAGATCGGCAAGTTGGCCGCCGTTGACCAATACCAACAGCGGGGTCACCGGTGTGTCGCGCTTGCGCAACGCCCGGCAGAACGCCCACGCTCCTTCTGGGTCGACATCGCACGCCACGACGGCCCCTGCCCATCCTGTTGCGGGCTCGTGGCGGTTGGCATCGTCGGCCGAACCGAGCGCCTTCCAGCGATAGCTGGCGAGGTCGAGCGTGCGCGCGAGATCGGGTGACGGCGTCTCGGGAAAAACGGCGACGAGCTCCACGACTACCGGCCCTACAAGGCTCTCAGGTAGCGCTCGTGCTCGAACGCGCTGACGTGGGTTTTGTATGCCCGCCACTCGCTGCGCTTGTTGCGCAAGAACCACTCGAAGATGTGCTCGCCGAGTGCTTCTTGAACAAGTGTGGATCGTTCCATCACCTTCAACGAATCGCTGAGCGACTGCGGCAGTTGATCGATGCCGAGCTTGGCAAGTTGGGCGTCGTCCATCTCGAAGAGGTTGCTGTCGGCTTCGGGCGGCAACTCGTAGCCCTCGGTGACGCCGCGCAGACCGGCGGCCAGCATGACGCTGAACGCAAGGTACGGATTGCATGCCGGGTCGGGGGAGCGGTACTCGATGCGTGTGGCATTGGCGCTGCCGCGCTTGGGGATGGGCACCCGGATGAGCCCGCTGCGGTTGTTGCGCGCCCAGCTCACGTGCACGGGCGCTTCGAAGCCGGGCACCAGCCGTTTGTAGCTGTTGACGGTCTGGTTGGTGATGGCCGTGATCTCGGCAGCGTGACGCAGCAGGCCGGCGGTGAAGCTCTTGGCCACGGGTGACAGGTTGTATTCGTCGTCGGCGTCGTAGAACGCGTTGGTGTCACCCTCGAACAACGACAGGTGCACGTGCATGCCGCTGCCCTGCACACCTTCGAGTGGTTTGGGCATGAACGTGGCGTGCACGCCTTGGCTGGCGGCGACCTCTTTGACCACCAGTCGGAAGGTCATGATGCTGTCGGCCATGCTGAGCGCGTCGTTGTGGCGCAGGTCGATCTCGTGTTGGCTCGGAGCGTCTTCGTGGAAGCTGTACTCGACCGGAATGCCCATGGTCTCGAGCGTGCGAATGGTCTGCTTGCGCAGGGTGCCGGCGACATCGGTGGTGGTGAGATCGAAGAAGCCGCCCTCGTCGAGCGGCACGGGCAACTGACCGCGCTCGGGTGGTGCAAAGTAGAAGAATTCGATGTCGGGGGCGACGTAGAACGTGTAGCCGAGCTGGCGGGCGGCGTCGAGATTGCGGCGCAGCACCTGGCGCGGATCGCCGTCGAACGCAGTGCCGTCGAGGTTGTGCACGTCGCAGAACACCCGCGCTTCGGTGGCC
>JAYTNH010000331.1:0-2696 GCA_043748395.1 Ilumatobacteraceae bacterium
TTCCACCGTTGGGGCAAGATGCGCAGGTACGGGAAGGCCACCAGCGGTTGGTGCGCGGTGAACGACACGCCGTCGGCCGATTGGGCCATGCGGGTGAGTTGCGCGCCGTCTTCGCACAGCCCGTGAAACGCCATGAAGATCGTCTGCCGTTCGTGGTCGACCACCACGTCGGGTGACGCAATGTGCGGCGTGAAGTGGGCGTCGTAGCCCTCGGCTTCGATCGCAGCCTGTTGGATGGGTGAGGTGACCGTGATGCCCTGCGGGGCCGTGGTGGGGAAGCACGAATCGGCAAGCTGCAGGCTGCCAGCCGGGTGCACCGTGTAGGGGCCGGCGACGTGATCGGCGTAGGCGAGGCGGATGTAGCTGCCCTTGTGGTCGGCGAAGTACAGGTAGTAACGACCGAGCGGGTCGGGCAGCCACGGTGGCACGCTGATGAGCGCCGGGCCGTTGATGTTCGTGCCGATCGACGGGTGCGTCGACGGCAGCATGATCGGCCCGATTCGGCGTACGTGCCCTCGCTGCAGCGGCATGGCCACCCCCTTGGTCGATCGCGCCCCGATGGTAACGTCGGCCACCATGGCGTTCGCGACACCGCTCACTATCAGTGGCCCCACCCGAGCACCGCGCCAGATGTTGGCCGAGCAATCGTACGGCGGCCATGCCAGCGTGCACGACGGTGCCACTGCCGATGCGCTCGGCCTGCGCGGTGCGCCCATCGAAGGCCCCACCCACTTCTCGCAATTCGACCCGCTCGCGTATCAGGTGTGGGGTCAGCAGTGGTTCGAGAGTGGCTGCATCTCGTCCCACTTCACGTCGATGGTGATCGAGGGCGAGCAGGTCACCGCCAGCCTCACCATCACGTCATCGGGCACGTCATCTGGCACGTCATCTGGCACGTCGGCCCGCATCACTGCGCACAAGCCCGATGGCACCCAGGTGCTCACCGGTACGGCCACGGTCGGAACCGACGACGAGACCGAACTGGGCGCGCGGCTGGCGACGTTGGGCGACCCCGGCGAACTGTTCATCGTCGATCAACTCACCGTCGGCCAGCGCAGCGACGCTGTCACCACATCGATCGACATGCACACCCCCAACGGCGACCTGTACCCGTTCTCGCTGCGCGACAAGCTCGACGCCATCACCGAGCCGAGCTCGTGGTACGACACCGCCGACAACCCATGGGGTCGCCCGATCGTGCCGATCGAGATGATCAGCGTGATGAGTGGCAAGGCGGGCGGACATTTCGCCGTGCGCGGGCCATCGGTGGGGCTGTTCATCGACCTCGAGGTGAGGCTGGTGAACGGCCCGGTGTTCGTCGATCAGCGGTACGCGCTCGACCGCGAGGTGGTGGGGCTCGGGCAGAGCAAGCGCACCGAGTCGTACTGGGTGCGCACCACGTTCACCGACACCACCACCGGCCTGGTGGCGGCCACGGTGCTGCTGCACAGCGGCGTGTTCAAGGCGTCATACGCCGGCTACCCCACCGCCTGATCAGCCTCGGATTTGTGTGAGAGCGCGCGCCAATAGGGCTGTTCAGATGGGGATGACGGCGCCGTAGCGGTGTTTCCACTTGACGAGTTTGGCGGTGAGGAGGAAGGCGATGGCGAGGTCCATGTTGGCTTCTCGGTGGATGCTCTTGCGGTCGGTTGATCGTCGGAGTTGCCCGAAGTTCGACAGCCACGAGTTCGCTCGCTCGATCTTCCAGCGTCGCCCGAGGGGGATCCTGTTCTTCGCTCTCGCCCGGTCCTTTCGCCGGTGCGTGCTGCGCGGCGTGCGATGCGCGATGTGTGCCGTGATACCGCTTTCGGCGAAGATCGCTCGCACAGCCAAGGCGTCGTAGCCGCGGTCAAGGTGGGCTTGTTCGATCTCCACTTCGTAGCCTCGAGCGTCGAGCGCGTCGAGGGTGTCCTCAACGAGTTTCTGGTCGTTGACATTGGACGCGGCGACGATCCAGCCGACCGGGATCCCGGCTGCTTCGGTGGCCATTGACCACTTCCAGCCCAGCTTGCCACGGTCGACGTTCGATGGGCCGGTGCCGCTGCCACCCATCGGTGCTTTGTGTTGGCTGCCATCGATGGAGATCTCATCGAGCCGCAGACCGACGACCCGGTCGTACGCCCCCAACGCTTGCTCGACGACGCGGGCGAACAAACCAGCTCGAAGCCACTCGTCTCGACGACGCCGCAACGTGGTCTCGCCAACACCAACGAGACGGGCAGCGGTATCCCACGAACAGCCAGTCACCAAACGCGCAACGATCCCGAAGAAACAGCTGCGATCGCTGACCCGCGGACGGTGACAACCCAACGGATGGCGATCAACCACCGGCGGGATCATCGACTCCACCGTTTCCCACACAGGCGTGAACACACGCGAATCAAGTGCCAACATAGAAGCCTCCACCGGTCGTTGGGGTTTGGGTAAGCACCCGACATCACACTCGGACCAGCACCACGACCGGTGGATACCTCAACGCCTATTGGCGCGCGCTCTCACACAAAACCGAACGTGCGCGTAGAACGGCTGCCATGCCTGCCTACTGCGATGCGTAGCACGCCGTGCTACGCTGATGACATGGCTGAGGCAATCACCCAACGCGAGCTTCGTAACGACAGCGGCGAGATCATGCGCCGACTCGATCACGGGGAAACCTTCATCGTCACGCGAAATGGAACACCCGTCGGTGAGCTGAC
>JAYTNH010000332.1:0-15001 GCA_043748395.1 Ilumatobacteraceae bacterium
TCGAGAGTCGAGGCGAGACGCTGCGTGCGCAGCGAGTCCTGGCGTTCGGCCAGGTAGCTGACGAGTTCGTCTGCGAATGCATCGGCGACCAGCACCGACCGCTCCGCCGTGTCCTGGCTGGTGCTGATGCGCAATGCACCCGACTGCTGGTCGACCTGCACCTGGACCTGCGCGGCGAGCGCGGCCGGAGCTCCCGAATACCCGATCTTGGCGGCGACTCGCTTGGGTACCTCGCCCGTGACGCTGAAGAGCTGCAACTGGTTGAAGGCAACGGGATCGCTGTAGATGGTTTGGGTGGACGATGTGCTCGAGAGCAGCAACGTGTGGCTGGCCTGCCAGCTCGTGACCGAATCGACCTTCGCCGCGGGGGCGGGGAAGGCCGCGACCACCACGCCGAGCAGCGTGAGCGCGATCACCGCCCACCATCGCCGGCGGAGGGCCTCCAGTATCGCGTTCGTTTCCAGATCGGCCTCCGCCCTTCAACAGTGGATGAATTCTACGCCGTCAAGCCTCCCGACGGCATTCATCCACTGGGTGAGGCCGGTGCTGGAGTGCACGAGCAGCGGCTCCGCGACCGTGATCGGTAGCGGAGTTCTTGACATACCGATATCGGTACGTAGTACGGCAGCATGGCTCAACACCGGCTTGCGCCAACCCAACCCTTTGATCAGACGGTTCCTTGCGACCGCGGCGCAACCAAGTGAGCATGCACACTGCGATTGCCGACTGATCCACACGGGTTGTGGTTTCGTCGGCAAACGCAGCCGGTAGCGCGTAACGTCGGGACGTGACGGCGGCCGGCTCCTTCCATTGCCAACTCGCTTGGTTGGGGGGAGATGCGGCGGTGGCCGATGTGCTCGTCGACGTCGCCGACGGGCTGATCACCGGCGTCAGCAGCGGGATCACCGCACCACCGCACGCCACCCGCCTGGCCGGGCTCACGCTGCCCGGGCTCGCCAACGCTCACAGCCATGCGTTCCACCGCGCGTTGCGCTGCCGCACTCAGCAGGGCTCAGGGTCGTTTTGGGCGTGGCGCGAGCAGATGTACGCGCTGGCCGAGGCGCTCGACCCCGACACCTATTTCACGCTGGCGCGTGCGGTGTACGGCGAGATGGTGCTGGCCGGCATCACGTGCGTCGGCGAGTTCCATTACCTGCATCACGGCACTGGCGGCCGGCCATACGACTCGCCCAATGCCATGGGCGACGCGCTGATCACCGCCGCTGGCGAGGCCGGGCTGCGCATCACGCTGCTCGACACCTGCTACCTGCACGGCGGTATCGGCGTAGAAGCCAACGCGGTGCAGCAGCGGTTCAGCGACGGCGATGCGCTGTCGTGGGCGACGCGGGCGAGCGACCTCGTCGACTCCGTTCCAGCTCATGCCCGCGTCGGCGCCGCCATCCATTCAGTACGCGCGGTCGACCCAGGCTCTGTCGAGCTTGTGGCCGCGTGGGCCGCGCAACACCACGCTCCGCTACACGCCCACCTCTCAGAGCAACCCGCCGAGAACGAGCAGTGCATCGAAGCGTTCGGGATCACCCCAACGGCCCTGCTCGGCGAGCGTGGCGCGCTGAGCGACCGCTTCACGGCCATTCATGCCACTCACCTCAGCGAACCCGACCTGGATGCCCTCGGCAACGCCGGGTGCACCGTGTGCCTGTGCCCCACGACCGAGCGCGATCTGGCCGACGGCATCGGCCCATCCCGAGCGATTCGCGACGCGGGCGCGCGGCTGTCGTTGGGCAGCGATTCGCATGCTGTGATCGACATGTTCGAGGAGGCCAGGGCGGTCGAACTCGACGAACGTCTGGCTTCGCTCGTGCGTGGCAGCCACGACTCGGTGTCGCTACTGCGCGCCGCGACAGAGCATGGCCACCGCTGTCTCGGTTGGACCGACGCCGGTCGCATTGAGGTCGGGGCGCGGGCCGACCTGGTGTCCGTACGACTCGACTCCGTACGCACCGCTGGCACGCGAGCCGAGCACGCTCTCGATGCAGCCGTCTTCGCCGCCACCGCCGCCGATGTGCACCACGTCGTGATCGATGGTCGCGTCGTAGTGGCGGACGGCGCCCATCGCACGCTCGACGTCGCGAGTGAGTTGGCAAGAACGGTGACCCGATGACCACGACAGTCGTCGACAACATCAGCATCCTGGTGACCAACGACCCGGCCATCGGCGACGGCGTCCTCGGACTCGTGCGTGACACTGCGCTCGTGATCGAAGACGGTCGGGTGATCGCCGTCGCGCCCGCCGGAGCTGCAGGCGACGAGCGCATCGACGCCGCTGGTCGGTGCGTGCTGCCCGGCTTCGTCGACAGCCACAGCCACCTCGTGTTCGCCGGCGACCGCGGCGACGAGTTCGCCGCCCGCATGGCCGGCGCTCCCTACGCCGCCGGAGGTATCCGCACGACGGTCGAGGCCACCCGTGCCGCCACCGACGAACAACTCACGATCAGCGCGACCGAACGACGGCTCGAGGCGTTGCGTGCCGGCATCACCACCCTCGAGATCAAGTCCGGCTATGGGCTCACTCCTGAGCACGAGGCCCGCACCCTGCGCGTCGCCAGAGGGCTCTCTCCGGAGACCACGTTCCTCGGTGCGCATGTGCTGCCCGCCGAGTACGCCGGGCGCGCCGACGACTACGTGCATCACGTGTGCACAGACATGCTCACTGCGGCCGCGCCGCACGCGCGCTGGATCGACGCATTCTGCGAGGTCGGCGCATTCGACGTCGATCAATGCCGCGCCGTGCTTGCCGCCGGCGCAGCCGCCGGCCTGGGTACTCGTCTACACGCGAACCAGCTGGGTCACGGCCCCGGTGTGCAGCTCGCGGTCGAGATGGGCTGCGCGTCAGCCGACCACTGCACCTATCTCTCTGACACAGACATCGAGGCGCTCGCAGCGAGTTCCACGGTGGCAACATTCCTCCCTGCCACCGACTTCTCGACCCGCCAGCCCCATCCAGACGCAAGACGAGTGATCGACGCGGGCGTCCGCGTCGCGCTGGCAACCAACTGCAACCCGGGCAGCAGCTTCACGACCTCCATGTCGTTTTGCATCGCACTCGCCGTGGTAGCCATGCACATGACCATCGACGAAGCGGTGCACGCCGCAACGCACGGCGGGGCAATGGCGCTGCGCCGCCCCGACGTGGGCCACCTAGCGCCGGGCGCTCGAGCAGACTTCATCGTGCTCGACGCGCCGTCGTACACGCACCTCGCGTATCGGCCGGGCGTCCCGCTGATCCGTGAGACGTTCGTGGCCGGAGCCAGGTCTGCCGACGCCTCGACTGGCCAGTCGACGCAAGGGTCGAAGTGAGGGCGAGGAGCGCACTGTTGGCAGTAGCCCTGGTGGTGGCAGGTTCCGGCGCGGTGGCCGGTTCTGGTGTGCTGCCAGTCGGCGCTGACCCAGCTTTGCCCACGGTCAGCATCGCGTCGGCGGTCGCCCCCGAGTTCCGAGTTGGTCTGTTCGAAGCCTGCAGCGATGCGCTGGGCATCGTCCAACACCCTGGCCAGGTCACCCTGTCGCGCACCGGCGACACGAGCAACGCACTCACGCTGCGCTATGCGCTGTACGGATTTGGCTACCTGGTCCTGTTCCAGCAGTCGGCCGAGTTCGCAGCGGGATCAGCCACCGTCACCGTCGAGGTGCGGATACCCATTGAGTTCTCGAACGTGGGCGCCGAGGGAGCCACGATCACCCTGTACGTCTCAGCCTCCGACGACTACCAGGTCGGCGCACCGAGCGACACCACGATGACCATCCACAACCTGCCCACCGGCATCGGGTGCGGGCCGCCGGCGTTCACCGACGCGGCCGCCAACAGGGCCCAGACCGTGGCAGTCGGAAGCGGGTTGGTCCCTGTCGAGGCGACCCCGTTTCCCGATGGAACGGTGTGGTTCGACATCGCCTCTGGCGTGCTGCCCGACGGCATCGAACTGCAGCTCGACGGTACGTTCACGGGGGTCACCGAACGGGCAGGGTTCTTCGTGGTGGTCGTCAGGGCATTCACGCCATGCTTCTGCGACGGGGAGCCGAACGTGATCACCAGGCTCCGGATCCGGGTCGTCGACGAGATACCCCCGACGCTCTGACACCCTTCACCAGGAGCGTGACCAAGACTCGAGCTGAGGTTGGCTCAGCCCTACCGGGCGAAGTCCTTACACCCAAGCCCATGACGGCGCCGTCCGTCAGGACTTCGGGACGAACTCGCCGTCATCGGTCGCACACCCCTGACGTTGGCCGAAGCGCTCAACGCGGTGAACGCGTTCGCCACAACGTGACCCCTGTCTCGCGGCGCCCGACTCGGTCGGGGCGTATGGTTCGATCGTGACTGCTACCGAAATCCGCACCGTGCGCATCGACGCAGGTGCCGGCGCGGTCACCGTGCGCGCTGCCGACGTGACCGAGCCGATCGTCGACGCGGGGCATGCCCACCAGATCGATCACACCTTGATCGTCCACGCCGCGAGTCATCGGGTGTCGGTCGTGGTGCCATTCGGCACCGACGTGGTCGTACTCGCCCTCGCCGGACGCGTCACCACCACGGGTCGACTCGGCCGTGTGGTCGTCACCGCCGGTGCAGGACGTATCGACGTCGAGCACGCCGACTCGATCGATGTGCGCGCCACCGCTGCACGCGTCACCGTGGGCCGATGCATGGGCGAGTGCCGACTGAAGCTCGCTACCGGTCGGGCCGACATCGACCACGTCGGATCGCTGCACCTGATGTCCGATGCGGGACGCGTTTCTGCACGAGAAGTCGACGACGAGGCCACGGTGCGGGCCACGACAGGTCGGGTCGACATCGGTGTGAACGGTGGCGGCGACGTCGACATCGAGACCTTGCACGGCCGGATCGAGGTAACCGTGCATGGCACGGCACTGCCCCACATGGCAGTACGTTCAGGTCACGGAGCCGTTCGGCTCGACGTGCCCGACGGAGACGACTTCAATCTTCGAGTGCTCACCGCCCATGGTCGGGTCGAAGTAGGGCGATGACCTCGGGCGACAACATCGAAGGTGCCGTCGTGTTCGGCGATGTTGTGGGCTTCACCGCGTTCACCGCTGCCGCCGGCGACACCAAAGCGCTCGCGGTCGTGGAACATCTCGAGCGACTGATCATCGACGAACTGCCTCCCGGTGCGCGACTTGTGAAGAACCTCGGTGACGGCGTGATGTTGTGGTTCCCCGACGCCAAGGCGGCCGTCGACACGACGGTGCGGCTCCAACAGGCGTTCGTGGCCGAAGGATTAGGCGGTGACAACCCGTTGTGGGTGCGCATGGGTGTGCATTGGGGCCACCAACTCACACGCGGCGACGATCTGATCGGCCACGACGTGAACGTGGCCGCGCGAGTGATGGATCAGGCCGGTCCTGGAGAAGTGCTGATCTCGGACGTGACCCGCCAGCGTGTCGCCGGGCAACTCGACGGAACCGTCGCGTTCTGGGAGATCGGTCCGGCCACCGTGAAGGGCGTTCCTGAGCCGATTTGGATCCACCGCGTCGAACGGGTCAAGAACCCCGCCACGGCACGGGTGCAGTAGCATCACCACCAGGGGAAGGGGCCTCATGCCGAAGCTGGACGAGGTTCTCGCAGAGAACCGGCGCTTGATTGCGCTGGGCCAGCAGCAAGCTGCAGAGTTGCTGCTCCTCAACGGTATCCAGCAGGGCATTGCCGCGGGGATGGCCTTCCAGACCATCGTCGACCTGGCCGGCGATCAGCTACGCGAGATCTTCGACAAGGCCGACGTCAGCATCTACTGGCACGACGCCGACGCCAACCTCATGCACATCCTCTACGGCTACGAGCTCGGACAACGCGTCTTCGTCGCGCCACGAACACCCGTGCCGGGCGGCGCGTTCGAACAGATCGCGCAGTCGCGGCAGCCCAAGCTCGTGAACTCGCGCACCGAGATGGCCGCAGCCGGCTACAGCCCTCCCCTCGACGGCACACGCCAGGAGCAGTCGCTGATCGACGTTCCGATCATCGGTAGTGAACGCGTGTTGGGGTTGATCAGCCTGGCCGACTTCGAGCGCGAGGGGGCCTTCGGTGAACCCGAGCAGCGCCTGCTGGTGGGCGTGGCGGCGAGCATGAGCATCGCGCTGCAGAACGCTCGGCACATCGAGCACACTGAGCGGCTGTTCGAGCAGAGCGAGCAGCGCGCCGCCGAGCTGGCCATCGTCAACAGCGTGCAGCAAGCGTTGGCCTCACAACTCGACATGCAGGGCATCTACGACGCCGTCGGCGACAAGATCCGCGAGATCTTCAACGACGCCGACCTGAACATTCGCGTTCTCGATCCACGCACCGGCCAAGTCGATGTCCCGTACATCTATGAGAAGGGTGAGCGGCTCACCATCGAGCCGCTTCCGCTGATCGGCGTCACCGCCCACGTGCTGACCACAGCCACCACGCTCGTGATCAACGACAACTTCGACGAGGAAGCTCGCAGGATCGGGGCACCACCCATTCCGGGCACTGCATCCGACGAGAAGTCGGCGGTGTGGGTGCCGCTGGTGTGGGGCGGCGAAGCACGCGGCTTGCTGAGCATCTCCGACTTCGAGCGCGAGCACGCGTTCGGCGAGTCTCAGGTTCGGTTGCTCGAGACCCTTGCAGGTTCATTGAGCGCCGCGCTGCAGAATGCCCAGCTGTTCGCCGAGACACAGAGGTTGTTCGAGCAGAGTGAGCAACACGTCGCCGAGTTGGCCATCGTCAACAGCGTGCAACAGGCGCTGGCCGCCGAACTGAACATGCAGGGCATCTACGACGCTGTGGGGAACAAGATCCGCGACATGTTCCACGGTGCAGATATCGACATCCGCATCTTCAACCCCGAAACCGGGCTCATCGAGTTTCCGTACGTGTACGACCAGGGTGGGCGGCTCGACATCGACCCGATCCCGATGGGAGGTGTCACACCGTTCGTGATGCGCACCCGCGAGACGCTGGTGGTCAACGAGGACTTCTGGGGCGCCATGCACGCTCTGCTGGGCGACTCAGCGATGCGCATCCCGGGTACGTCTTCGCAGGAGCAGGCGGCTGTGTGGGTGCCGTTGGTGTGGGGCGGGGAGGCACGCGGACTGGTCTGCATCACCGACTACCAACACGAGCATGCCTTCAGCGAGTCACACGTGCGCCTGCTGGAAACGTTGGCCGGAGCGATGAGCGCGGCGTTGCAGAACGCCCGGCAGTTCGCCCAGACGCAGCGGCTCTTCATCGAGGCCGAGCAGCGCGCCGCCGAGTTGGCGGTGATCAACAGCATTCAGCAGGGCATCGCTGCCGAGCTTGACTTCCGGGCGATCATCGACCTCGTTGGCGACAAGCTGCGCGAGGTGTTACACACCGACGAGATCGGCATCCGTTGGTACGACGAGTCGACCAGCTTGATGCACTACCTCTACGAGTTCGAACACGGAGAACGACTCGAGATTGCGCCCAGCCACCCCCCCAAGGATGGTTCGTGGAACCAGATGCGACGCACACGGCAGCCGTTGGTGTTCAACACTGTTGGCGAGATGACGGCACTCGGTCTCGCGCAAGTGCCGGGAACCGACCAGGCGGTATCGACGGCGTGCGTGCCCATCATCGGCAGCGATCGGGTGCTCGGGTCGATCGTCGTCGAAGATTACGAACGCGAGCACGCCTTCGGTCAGTCAGAGGTGCGATTGCTCCAAACGGTGGCTGCCAGCATGGGCGTGGCGCTCGAGAACGCCCGACTGTTCGACGAGATCCAACGCCGCACTCGTGAAGCAGCCGCCCTCGCCGAGGTCGGCCGCGACGTGTCGGCCACGCTCGACCTCAGCACGGTGATGGACCGCATCGCCTTGCACGCCAAAGAACTGCTGAACGCCGAGACCAGTGCCATCTTCGTGCCCGATGATGGCACCTCGGTGTACCGGGCCATCGTCGCAGTCGGCGACGTCGCCGACGAGATCCGTGATGACACCATCGAGGCAGGCGTCGGCATCATCGGCGATGTGGTGAACACCGGGCGAGCTGAACTGATCAACGACGCCGCAGCCGATGGGCGTGCGGTACGGATTGCCGGTACCGCCGAGGTCGATCAGGAGCGGCTGATGGTTGCGCCGCTGCTGGTGGGCGACGCGGTGAAGGGAGCCATGGCAGTGTGGCGCACGGCCGGAGAACCGTTCCTCGACAACGACCTGCAGTTCCTGATCGGGCTCTCGTTGCAGGCAGCCGTGGCGATGGAGAACGCCCGCCTGTTCGCCGAGTCGCAGCAGCGTGCCGCCGAGCTCGACACGGTGAACGCCATCTCGCAACAGCTTTCCGGCCGTCTCGACGTCGACGCGCTCATCGAGGTGGTGGGTCAGGAGATCACCGAGCTCTTCACGGCCGACATCGCCTACATCGCGCTCCTCGACCGGCAGCGCGGCATGATCGACTTCCCGTTCCGTCACGGCGAGGACAACGGGTCGTTGCGTTTCGGCGACGGACTGACAAGCAAGATCATCGAGACCGGTGAAGCGCTCATCATCAACTCCGACGTGAACCAGCGGACCATCCAGTTGGGCGCTGGCATCGTCGGCCGCGAGTCGCTGTCGTACCTCGGTGTCCCCATCGTCGTGGAAGGGCAGAGCGAAGGCGTCATCAGCGTGCAGAGCACCTCTCGCGAGGGTGTCTACAAGGCCGACGATCAGCGCCTGCTGTCGACCATCGCGGCCAACGTCGGCGTCGCCCTGCGCAATGCCCGGCTCTTCGCCGAGGCCACCGAAGCCCGCGCTGCAGCCGAGGGCGCCAACGAAGCCAAGAGCTCGTTCCTGGCCACCATGAGCCACGAGATCCGCACCCCCATGAACGCGGTGATCGGCATGAGCGGACTGCTCCTCGACACCCCACTCAACGCCGAACAGCGCGACTTCGCCAGCACCATTCGCGACTCGGGCGATTCGCTGCTCACGATCATCAACGACATCCTCGACTTCTCGAAGATCGAAGCGGGCAGGATGGACATCGAGTCCCAGCCGTTCGACCTGCGCGACTGCGTCGAGTCGGCGCTCGATCTGGTGAACGCCCGCGCCGCCGAGAAGCACCTCGATATCGCGTATCTGTTCGAAGGCGACGTTCCGCGCGGCATCAATGGCGACGTCACCCGCCTCCGCCAGATTCTGCTCAACCTGCTGTCGAACTCGGTGAAGTTCACAGAGGCCGGCGAGGTCGTGCTCGTCGTGTCATCAGCAGGTGCGGCCGACGGTCAGGCCGAGCTGAGCTTCACCATCCGCGACACCGGCATCGGGCTGTCGCACGAGGGCATGGGCCGATTGTTCCAATCGTTCTCGCAAGCCGACTCATCGACCACCCGCAAGTACGGCGGCACCGGCCTGGGCTTGGCCATCAGCAAACGACTCGCCGAGCTGATGGGCGGCACCATGTGGGCCGAGAGCGAAGGACTGGGCAAGGGTTCGGCGTTCACGTTCACCATCAGTGCACCGACAGCCGACCTGCCGATGGACAACCGACGCGATTACGTGGGCACCCAACGCGAGCTGAAGGACCACCGGATGCTGATTGTCGATGACAACGCAACCAACCGCAAGGTGCTCGCGCTGCAGGCGGCCAAGTGGGGCATGACCTCGCGTGACACCGTGTCGCCCGCCGAGGCGCTCACCTGGCTTGCGGCAGGCGAGCACTTCGATCTGGCCGTGGTCGACATGCACATGCCCGAGATGACGGGCGTCGAGTTGGGTCAGCGAATCCGGGTGCTGCAGCCAAAGCTCCCACTGGTGCTGTTCAGTTCGGTGGGCGCTCGCGAGGCTGGCGTCGACCCCACCCTGTTCAACGCCTACCTCACCAAGCCCGCACGGCAATCCCAGATGTTCGACGCGCTGGTCACCGTGCTCGGCGACGGCCTCACCCCGGCGCCGATGGCACCGGCGAAGCCCTCGATCGACCCCGAGATGGCAGCACGGCACCCACTGCGCATCCTGCTCGCCGAAGACAACGTGGTGAACCAGAAGCTCGCTCTGCGCCTGCTGCAGCAGATGGGTTACCGGGCCGATCTGGCGTCCAACGGCATCGAGGCCATCGAGTCCGTCGAGCGCCAGACCTACGACGTCATCCTCATGGACGTACAGATGCCCGACATGGACGGACTCGAGGCCTCACGGCGCATCGTGGCGGCATGGCCCGATGACCGCCCGCGCATCATTGCGATGACCGCCAACGCCATGCAGGGTGACCGCGAGATGTGCCTCGCCGCCGGCATGGACGACTACGTCACCAAACCGATCAGGGTCGACTCACTGGTCGAGGCGCTCTCATCCGTTCAGCCACGCGAAGGACATTGACATGGATCCCTTACCTATCGACCTTCCTACCTTCACCGACCTGCGCGACACCGTCGGTCACGAGTTTGCGAAAGAACTCGTCGATACGTTTCTGGAGGAAGCGCCGCTCATGCTCGGCCAGCTCCGCGCGGCACTGTCAGCCGGCGATGTCGACAGCTACCGCCGGGCTGCGCACTCGCTCAAGTCCAACTGCGCCACATTCGGCGCAATGGCTATGGCAGGTATGGCACGCGATGTCGAGCTCACCGGGTACGCCGGAGATTCCGCGACCGATGCCGCCGTGCTCGATGCACTCGACGCTGCGTACGCCGGCGTTGCCGCACAGTTGACCGAGCTTGCGCGTGACTGATTCGGGCGCCCACCTGCTCGTGGTCGATGACAACAAGGTCAACCGGTTGCTGCTCGCGCGCAGCCTCGAGACGCAGGGGCACCGCGTGGAATTGGCTGTGAACGGCCGCATCGCGCTCGAGATGCTGCGCACACATTCGTTCGACCTGATGTTGCTCGACATCGAGATGCCCGAGATGAACGGCTTCGAGGTACTCGAGGAGATGAAGGCCGATGCCAACCTTCGCGACGTGGCGGTGATCGTGACCTCGGCCGTCGAAGGTATCGACAGCGTGGTGCGTTGCATCGAGTTGGGTGCCGAGGACTACTTGAGCAAACCCGTCAACCCGGTGCTGCTAAGGGCTCGCATCGGCTCTGGCCTGGCGAAAAAGCAGCTCCGTGACCAGCAGCGGGCGATGGTGCGCCGCTTCGCCACCTCCGAGGTGGCCGACGATGTGCAGCAGTCCGGATTCGCGCTCGGCGGCCGCCATGTGCACGCAACGGTGATGTTCTCGGACATTCGGGGCTTCACGTCAATGGTCGAGGCCCAGTCACCAGATGAGACCATCGAGCTGCTCAACAACTACTACGCGCTCATGTTCGACGCCATCAGCGAGCAGGGCGGAGTGGTCAACCAGATGATCGGCGACGGGCTGATGGCCGTGTTCGGCGCCCCGTTGCCGCTACCGAATCACAGCGCTGCAGCCGTACGTGCGGCCCTCGAGATGATCGAAATGGTCGACCTGCTCAGCCTCGACCGGGCAGCCACCGAACGACCCGCCATCCGCATCGGTATCGGCATTGCCACCGGTGAAATGGTCGCGGGCTACACAGGCACTCAGCAGCGGGCTACCTACACCTGCATCGGCGACACCGTGAACCGGGCCGCCCGCCTCGAGACGCACACCAAGACGGTGCAACGTTCGATCCTCATCGACGGCGCGGCGCGAGACGAGCTCGGCGACGAGTTCCGGGTCACCGCCCTCGCAGACGAGATGCTGAAGGGCAAGTCCGAGGTCATTCGGGTTTTTGCGGTCGACGCCTGATCTCGGCGAAGGGACGCGCCGCCGGCTTGCGCCACCCCAACCCGTTGAGCAGGCCGGCCGGTGGCCAGTAGCCGTCGCGGCTGTAGGCCCACCACTCGAACGGGTTGAGATAGTACGAACACGACTCGATCGCCTTGCCCAGTGAATCGTTGCGTCCGCGACGCAGCCAGATGACAACCCCACCGGCTACCCCCGCCAACGACCACAGGCCATACAAGGGAAGGTATAACGGTCCGAACCAGCGGGCCTGCCAAACGTGCACGGCCTCGTGGTCGGTGATGAGCTTGTGTCGGCCCTCGCGGCTGACGTCACCAGCGTTCGAGATCACGTTGCCAACCGTGAGCGCCATGCCAGGCTGCAGGTTCGCTCCACCACAGTAGACGTGCCGATTCTCTCGATGGCTCAGCGCGCGGTGGTATCCACCACCCTTCGAGGCCACCGCCATGGCGTGGGCGAGCAAACCGACGCCGACCGAGAGCGTTGCCCAGGTGGAGTCGAGCACGAACGCGAGCCAACCGCGAGTCGCGCGCCACGCGTACACGCCGCGCCATCCGGAGACGAGGCCGTTCACGCCGGCGATTGCGGCCATCACCGCGCCGACGATCGGGTGGAGCCACTGGCCGGCGAACCACCCGAGCACTGCGCCGACCGCGGCGACGGTCAGCCCCTCGCCGGCCGTGGAGGCGACCCCAGTCCGCTCGACCGATTTCACCTTATTCAGATTTCGCTTCGTGATGCAGGCCACTCACGGCACCGACCCTAGCGATCGCCGCGACGCCAACCCGGCGAAGTCCTGACGCTCAAGCCCGTGACGGCGCCGTCCGTCAGGACTTCGCGCCGCACGGACGAATCCGCTGGCGCTATGGCGGAGGTGGACGGGAATCCGTCTTCTACCGCGTATGCCTTGAGCCGAGCATGTTCCGGAGGGTTCGGTCTACCCTGACGCCGGTTCCGTCGCCGAAGATGTCCGCCCCAGGGCGGGCGTTGCTCAGGCGAGGTTGCCGGTGTACAGCGGGAGACCCGTGACCCCGAGGTCAAAGCTCCAGAGCGTGCCGCGGCGTGACTCGGTGACGATCAACGTCGTGCCGACAAAGCAACAGTTCGTCGGCATCCCGTCGCCACACATCAGCGTGTCGACCACAGCACCGTCAGCGACGACGTTGACGCAGTGGCCGTACGTGGACGCCACGTACAGGCGGCCATCGGTGCCGACGCAGAAGCCATCTGGGAAGTGGCGATCTGGGAGCTCGACGACGACCTGCGGTCCGGACGCGGACAGCGCCATCACGCGCCGGGAGAAACTCTCGGTCCACAGCAGTGTGCCGTCGTCTGCGAAGCCGATGCCGTTCGGGTACACGGCCTCGAGTTCCACCACCACCTCCCCGTCACCGGTGTTCACGTCGTACGCGAACAGCCGACCGGGAAGGAGATTTGTGCCAGCCGCGTCGCCTCGCGGGTCGGTGAACCACAACCGCCCATCGGGGCCGAAGGCAAGGTCGTTCGGCGCGTCGAGTCGAACGCCGTCGATCTCTGTGGTCAGCATCGACACCGTGCCATCGGTTGCGATGCACTGCAGGCCCGGCGTCAGCCGTTCGTCGCCAACACCGCCATTCTGTGTCACGTATATGCAGCCATCGGCGCCGAGTGCCGCCCCGTTGGGTCCTCCCTTCGACGTCGCTAGGTGGCGAACGCCGTCGGCCGGGGTCCAATACGAGAGGCGACCCCCAGCAATCTCGGTGAACACCACTCGCCCGTCAGGAAGCTGGAGCGGTCCTTCGGGGAAGGCCAGCCCGTCTGCGATGACATGCCCGATCGTCATCCGGCGATTGTGTCACGTGTTGTGGGGCGGGTTCAGGTCGTGCTGCTCGAGTGAGCAGACGGTCGACAGACGTGTGAACGAAGCCGGCGCCGAGGTGGAGGCCAAGGGCGGCGTGGATCTCGAAGCCGACCTTCAGGCGGCGTGCGCCCTTGCGGGCGAGCCGATCGAGGCCGTTCGTCAGCAGGGAGCCGGCGAGCGCGAAACGGACCTCCCCACCCGCAGTCGAAGTTCGGATCAGACACGGAAACTGGTTCATCCCCACATGCTCCAACCCGCACCCGAAGCACCCAGGGATGCCGCAATTATCATGCGTGTATTAGGCGTTTGGGGGCAGTCGTTCCGGTTCTGGGGTGGGGTACTGTTCGGCTTTCGACGGGAGGAGGTCAGGTGTCGAACGTGTTGATCACAGGGTGCTCCAGTGGATTCGGGGCGGCGTCGGCAAGGCGTTTCGCCGAGGAGGGAAACACGGTGTTTGCTGGGGTGCGCCGTCTCGGTGACGCGCCGACCATTGGTACCGGCGAGGGCAACGGCACCATCGTTCCGCTGCGCTTGGACGTCACGTCCGGTGATTCAGTGGCGAAGGCTGTGACGCGTGTACGAGCCGAGGTCGACTCTCTGGATGTGCTCGTGAACAACGCGGCGGTGTGGCTGACCGGGTCGGTCGAAGAGACACCGATCAGCGAGATGATACGCGTGCTCGATGTGAATCTTCTTGGTGCGATGCGGATGGTGCAGGCGGTGCTGCCGCTCATGCGGTCGCAGGGCGGCGGAGTGATCGTCAATGTGTCGTCGATCAATGGCGTCGTGCCGATGCCGCACTCTGCCATCTACTGCGCGAGCAAGTTCGCTCTCGAGGCCATGGTCGAGGCGCTCGTGTACGAACTCCGCGGTACAGGTATCCGCAACGTCCTCATCGAACCCGGTGTGTTCGATACGGGTCTGCATCGTCGTTCGGTGAACATCGGTGACCTTGGTATCGCCATGGCGGCGATGGCCGCCGGTGCGTCCGAGGGATCGCCGCCACTGGACATCGTGGTCGACGCCATCGTGCGGGCGGCGTTCGACGCGACGACTCCGCTACGAGTTCCGGTCGGACCTGACGCCGAAACGTTCGTCCCGATGCGCGCTTCGATGTCCTCGGACGAGTTCATCACAGTGATGGGCGAGTTCTTCCCGGTCTGATCTCCTCGAGCCCTTGGAAGATGCCAGCCTGAGCCTCAGGGATACGGGCCGACCGATACAGTGCACCGTTTCATCAATCCCTGGCTACAGATCCATCGACCGGAGGACTGATGCTCTTGTTGCCACATGTGCCCCGCAGCGGCACGGCTCCCTCGGCCACACAGCGCGGTGAACGGACGCTCGAACGATCCACAACCGGTATCCGCAGAACCGGCGGTAGGGGACATCGTCCGTCTCAGCCTCGAATGAGGTCTTGCGGTCTCGCCCTCAATGCAACAGTTCAAATGGCAATGATCGACGTCGTTTCTGTAGCCGAGGG